>JADZFI010000114.1 GCA_020850025.1 Saprospiraceae bacterium | reverse complement strand
TCGCGTCCCGCCAGCCAGTCGAGCGCCAGCATGGACAAAGGCAGGGATACCGCCTGAATTTTGGAAAACAGGGCCAGCAGGCCGAACAGCAGGGTGAAGAGGTAATGTTTAGTTTGACCGTTTTTCGCAAATTTCCAGTAGCTGTGCAGCGCGGCAATGTAAAACAGTCCGTAAAGCACGTCTTTTCGTTCCGTCACCCAGGCCACACTTTCAGAGCGCATGGGGTGTATACCGAATAGCACCGTGGCCAGCGCCAGTCCCCAGCCTTTCAGGCCCAGAGCGCGCAGGAAGAAAAAAGCCATAGCCGTAGCGCCGAGGTGCAGGAGCACATTGTCCAGGTGGTACAAAAACGGCTGGAAATTCTCCACCGCCATTTGTCCGGGCTTCAGGATGGTGTCGAAGCTGTGCTCGAAACAATAGGTCAGTATCACCAGCGGCGAGTAGTTGCCGTGGGTATGTCCGGTAAAGATCTGAGCCAGATCCACGCTGCCCAGCGGCTTCACCATGGGGTTGAGCCAGAGATACCCGTGGTCGTCCCAGTTCACAAAACCGGCGCTGAGGGTATTGGAGAAGACCAGGAACGTGAGCACCAAAATACCGCCCAACATGGCCATATCAGGGATCTTTGCAGACGTTTCAGGTGCGGCAGCGGGAGCAGAGGGTTTTACGTTTTTCGTTTTTTTCGACATGGATCAGGACTGTTTTCCGTTCGACAAAGGAAATAGGATTTCTCCAATAAACAAAAACTGCTCAATTTCGTCTAATACACCCAATGAAACCACCAAAACGACGTTAAACAGCGCCTTTGGCCGAAAACCCGGGGAATTCCGCCGCGCCGGGGTAATTTTGCATCGGGTACGGCTACTTACGGTAGACGGCCTACGGTAGACGGCCTACGGTGGAACGAATGCCAACCCGCATCAACTCCGTGTTTAACCCAAGCCGAACGCCAACTCAAACACTCAAACACTCGAATACTCGAACACTTTTATGCGATCACTTCTTTACCCGGCGCTTATCGCCGTTTTTACTCTTTACTTCTCCTGTACGCCCAAAAACGCTCCCAAAATTTCCGGCAATCCGGCCGGAACACCTGAGCCGGCCTGGGATACCCTGGGCAAACCAGGCATGAATGAGGAGGAAGACGTCCTTGATTACACCTTAATGGACGACATTGAGGTGGAGCCGCAAAGCCTCTATAACGAGGACTCTCTGCGTCCCTACAATGCCTCACACACTTTTGAGGTGGATCTGCTCCATACCAAAGTGGACATTTCTTTTGATTGGGCTAAAAAACGTGCCAACGGAAAAGCCACGCTTACCATGCGCCCCTGGTTCTATGCCACTGACAAGGTGACGCTCGATGCCAAGAATTTCGACATTCACTCTGTTACCTACGAGGGTAAAAGTGAGGAGTTGAAGCGCGATTACAATAACGAACAGCTCACGGTTTATCTCGGAAAATCCTACAACCGGAATGAGGAATTCAAGGTAACGGTTACCTACACTGCCAAGCCGGACGAACGCGAATCCTTCGGCGGCAGCGCAGCCATCACCAGCGATAAGGGCCTGTACTTCATCAATGCCGACGGTTCCAACAAAGATAAACCCATGCAGATCTGGACCCAGGGCGAAACGGAAAGCAACTCCTTCTGGATGCCTACCGTAGACAAACCCAACGAGCGCTGTACCCAGGAGATGTACATTACCGTGGAGGACAAGTACAAAACGCTCTCCAACGGCGTGCTGGTATCGTCCAAAAAGAACGCCGACGGCACCCGCACGGATTACTGGAAAATGGACAAGCCCCATGCTCCATATCTGTTCATGATGACCGTGGGCGAATTTGCCGTGGTAAAAGACAAATGGCGCAGCATCGACGTGGACTACTACGTAGAGCCCAAATACGAGCCGTATGCCCGCGATATTTACCCGTACACCACCGAAATGCTGGAGTTTTTCTCCAACAAACTGAATTACACATACCCCTGGCAGAAATATTCGCAGGTGGTGGTGCGCGACTATGTCAGCGGCGCCATGGAAAACACCACGGCGGTGATCTTCGGTGAGTTCATGCAGAAAACCAAACGCGAGCTGCTTGACGACCACATGACCAACGAAAAGGTAGTGGCTCACGAGATGTTCCACCACTGGTTCGGCGATCTGGTAACCACTGAAAGCTGGGCCAACCTGACCATGAACGAGGGCTTCGCCAACTACTCCGAATACCTCTGGATTGAACACAAATACGGTCGTGATGCCGCAGACGAGCACCTGATGACCGAACAACAGGGCTACTTCTACTCTGCCGCAGAGGGCGGCCACCCGCTCATCCACTTCGGATACGAAAACCGGGAGGATATGTTCGATGCGCACTCCTACAACAAGGGCGGCTGTGTATTGCACATGCTGCGCCATTACGTGGGCGATGAAGCGTTCTTTGCCGGACTCAACCGCTACCTGAAGCGCAATGAATACACCGATGTGGAAAGCCACGAGCTGCGCCTGGCGTTTGAAGACGTAACCGGTCAGGACCTGAACTGGTTCTTCAATCAGTGGTTCTTTGGCGCCGGTCATCCTCAACTCGACATTGAGTATGCCTGGGACGAATCTTCGAAAAAAGCGTCCGTTACCGTGACCCAGATGCAGGAAGGCCCTGAAGTGGCCCGCATTTTCGAGCTTCCGCTGACTATTGATATTTACGAAGCGCCGGGCAAGGTGCGCCGCGAAAACGTGCGCATGACCATGCGTCAGCAAACATTCACCTTCAATTGCGCCGCCAAACCTGCCCTGATCAATTTTGACGGCACTAAATCACTGCTCTGCCAGAAAAACGACCGCCATACCGCTGAAGAGTGGGCCTTCATGTACCGCAATGCCCCGCTTTACCGCGATCGCATTGAGGCACTGGAAGCGCTGCAGGCTGAGGTAGGTGATTACACCACAGCAGTGCTCAAAGAGGCGCTTTCCGACAAATTCCACGGCATTCGTCAGCAAGCGCTCATGGCCGACGATATCAGCTCTTCGGATGTATTGCCTGTTATTGCCCGCCTTGCGGAAACAGATCCCGAGCCGGGCGTGCGCGTTGCGGCCATCAATGTATTGAGCAGAACGGAAGACAAACAATACCTGCCCGTTTACCAGAAAAACATGGGTGCAGACCAGGCATACAGCGTAGTGGGTGCAGCACTCGCCGCCCTCCAAAAAGTGGCCCCCGCAGCAGCCCGTGAAGCGTCGAAAGGCCTGCAAAACGAAGACAGCGATGCCTTCACCCCGGTTCTGACCGATTTGTACGCCGAACAGCCAGACCGCGCGAATTTGCCGTATTTTGAGAAAAAACTGCCCAAAGTGGATGGCTTCAACGCATTTCCGTTTTTCGATAACTACCAGAAATTCCTCCTCGGCTTGGGCGATCAGGCCTTGATTGACAACGGAGTGGCCACGCTAAAATCCATTTCCATCAGCACCCAAAACAGCGAATGGCGACGCTTCGGCTCCACCAAAGCCATTGCAGATATGCGCAACCACTACCGCAGCAAAGGCAACGCCGCCAAAATTGCCGAACTGGAGGCCATTCTGACCGAGATCAAAGCCAAGGAAACGGATCCCACGTTGAAATTGTACTACGATATGTTCTAACGGAACGCGGCATAGCCCCCAAGTATCAGCTATACCCACTGCAGCGACCCGGCTCCATCAACGAGCCGGGTCGCTGTGTTTTCTGAGGGTTACAAAAATGTAACGGCTAAGCCGTTCATGGGTTTGGATTAACCATACTTAAGTTAATTAATCTCTCCACCCTCTTATCTTCCATTTCCTCCCGCTCGTCGAGCAAATTTGCCTAAAACATACTATTACCGCTATTTTGTGTCAGAAGTGTAACCTGAGCCTGAACCCGGATGTCATATAATGAAACGACGGGACGACTTACGACTTACGATGTACGACTTGCGACTGTAGGCGGTTCTATCCGAGTCTAATGTTGGAACGTGTTAAGTTCTTTTGTTATCCTGCCCTTTGTAACCCTGAAGTTCAAAGAAGTTTCAATCACATTAATCACCAAAATCACCTTAATCACAGTATATGAAACAATCTGCTCTTTTCTTGCTGATTTTGCTCAGCAGTGCTTTACACGCACAATCAATTTCCAAAGCACAAGCGTCTGAAATTGACCGCCTGCTCGCTGAAACCTTCAAGGCTGATCGCAGTGGCGCAGCCATTATGGTGACGCAAAAAGGCAAAACCCTTTTCCACAAAGCCTACGGCATGGCCAATATTGAACAGGAGGTGCCCATGCGCACGGAGCATGTGTTCCGCATCGGGTCTATTACCAAACAATTCACCGCAGCCGCCATCCTCAAGCTGGCGGAAGATGGCAAGCTGAACATTCAGGACGAGATCACGCAATTCATTCCTGATTATCCTACCCACGGCAAAAAGATCACGGTGGAACACCTGCTCACGCATACCTCGGGTATCCAGAGCTATACGGATATGCCGGAGTGGGATGCTGCCACCCACCGCAAGGATTTTACCCCGGAGGAGTTGATCAAGTTTTTCAAGGATAAACCCATGAATTTTGACCCCGGCACGGAATTCCGGTACAACAACTCGGGCTACATCCTGCTGGGATACATTATCGAAAAAGCATCCGGCAAAACCTATGGCGAGTACATCAGCGAGGCCTTTTTCAAGCCCCTGGGCATGAAAAACTCCTATTACGGCGATACCGAGCCGCTGATTAAAAACCGGGCGGCAGGTTATTCGCAGGGAGATGTGGAAGGCACGCTGGTGAATTCCCCCTTCCTCAGTATGACGCAACCGTATGCTGCCGGCTCGCTGCTATCCACCGTAGAGGATCTGAACATCTGGAGCAAGGCCCTGCACGGCGGAAAAGTGCTCAAGCCGGCTTCCTACCAGGCCATGATCACGCCGTACAAATTGTCCAGCGGCGCCCCGAATCGCTATGCCTACGGATTGCAACTGGGCAACCTGCTGGGCAGTCCCACCCTTGAACACAGCGGCGGCATCCACGGCTTCCTGAGCGATATGGTGTACTTGCCCCAGGAGGAACTCTGCGTGGCCATCCTCACCAACTGCGATTGCGAGCCACCCTCCAATCTCACGGCCCGGGTGGCAGCGCTTGTGACCAACAAGCCCTACCAACCAGAAAAGATCAAGGTGGAGGCCAAACAACTCGAACAATACGTGGGCGTGTATGAAAACGAAGTCAAAGAGCAACGATACATCCGCCTGGAAGACGGGCAACTGACATCCCAGCGCTCCGGGGGCACCAAATTCAACCTGTTCGCATACGGCCCGGATCAGTTCTTCTTTGAAAAATCCTTTGCCCGTATCCGTTTTGAAAAAGATAAAGCGGGCAAAAAAGTGGTCCAGGCCATCGTTGACGACCGCAGCAGCGCCAACCAGCTGTGGGTTAAAACCGACAAGCCTCTGCCGGCAGCCCGCGCAGAAATAAACCTAAGTGAAGCCCAGCTCAAAGCCTTTGAAGGCGAATACGAGCTGGCGCCGGGTTTCAGCATCAAGGTGACCCGCGAAGGCGCCCAACTATTCGGCCAGGCCACCGGTCAGCCGCGCTTCGAGATGTTCCCTGAATCGCCCACACGCTTTTTCCTCAAAGTGGTGGAAGCCGATATCGAGTTTTATCCGGATGAAAAGGGTACGGTGAACAAAATGGTGTTGTTCCAGGGTGGTGCGGAAATGCCGGGGATGAGGAAGTGAGGCGTTTTTTAGTGAGGGTGTCTCATAAGTCGTATTTTTAGTTCTACCGCAGAGGCGGGGAGACGCAGAGGTTTTGATAATCAATGATATA
>JADZFI010000113.1 GCA_020850025.1 Saprospiraceae bacterium | reverse complement strand
GAGTGTGGCGCCCAGGCCTATGCCCACGTACTCGCCAATAAATCCGTAGTTATGGCTATGGATATCGGCATTAAACCAAACCTTTTGGCTGATTTTTATCCCCAGCTCAGCACCGACGGCTACGCCCAGTTGCCGGATTTTTTCATAGGTGTAAAAAATCTCCTGGTCGCCATTGATCACCTGGGCTCGTTCCGGCCAAAGCTGTCGGCCAAAGCGATAGGAGCCGGCCAGATCAAGTCCGATGCGCACCTTAGGCCGGTGAATGAGGTTCAATCCCATGCCCAGGTTCAATTGTGTGGTTGACAAAGAGCGCATTTCATCATAAGGAAAATGCTTTAAGTTGTCCTCATTGGTGGTCAGCATTTGGAATGTTTCCCACTGCACAAAGCCGTTTACCCGGTTGTAATGCCTGGCCAGACGGTTGCCAAACCGGACACCAAAATCGCCCAGGTTTTGTTCAGATCCAATACCGAGGGTGGTACGGATCGACCAGTTGGATTGGGCGGAGAGAGGGAGTGTAAGCAGAAGTGCAAAAACCAGTGAAAAGAGTGATTTCATAGAAAAAATGAATTTGGTGAATGATCAAACTTTGTACTCTGGTCATTTGGGGGCTGATTTTTCGGAATAGAGTGGCGAAATCTTCGCCACTCTTAAACCAAAAAACCAAAAATGAAAATGAATAGACTTAATAAGGGTTGATTCGCATGGTGAAGGTTACCCCCTTGCCACCGCCAACACCGCGAATGGCTTTCCCGCTTCGCATACCCAGCCCTTGATCAACAGTATTGGAATTCATGAACCAACAGCGATCAAACTGGGTATTTATGATGACATCATCATCCGAGGTGGTGTTGTAGGTAACCGTTGGATTCACACTGTAGGATACTTCACCAAGTTTGGGGATTGAAACGGTGCCTCCTACAGTGCCGCTAAAACCGACTTGTAGTGTAGAGGTCTCATCATCTTCATAAACCGCAAAATTTTGGTTGTTCTCCTCAAACTTGTCGTTGATAAACTCCCAGCGGGAATCCCAAAGGATATTCACATTTCGCCATTTTTTTACGTGAATACGCTTTAATTTAACCATTGTGGTACTTGGCGCCGCAGCTACTTGAGTCCCATCACCGTTGTATACCAGCTCGCCGCGACAGAAAACGAAGTCAGGTCCACCGCCCCAAATTTTATCCCATTGTGATTCGAAACGCAAGTCTTCAATGTACACTGCCATACGATGCGGAGGCTGATCGCAGGCATCATCTCCACCAGCAAGTTGAACATCCAGATCCGGTTCGCCAGGTTCAAGGGTGCCAATAGCAGGCTGATCCGGATTCCCCTCATAGAAGTTTGCGATAAGTGTTGGATTGGCTTGGGCATAGGAGTCGTCTACCTGCACGTCAATAAATTGTCCCCCGCTGAATTTCCATCCTCCATTAGACTCTGCCTCCGGGGAAAGAGGATCAAAGGTTATGGCCGGATTGATCGGGCCACTCAGATTGAAATTGTCGGAATATGGGAAATAAATTTGTGCATTTGAACTGATCAAAAACGCTTCCAGGCCTGAATTGGAAGGGTATTGAGCGCTCTGTGGATACTTCCCGGATGCCAACAATGACCGAAAAGCTGTTGCAAAAGCCATTGGCGATACGCCACCCAGATAGGCATTATTCCGAAAGGCCGGGCTGGATCCAGGGTTAAACAAGTCCCGAAACAGGATAGATTCGTCAACATAGTAACCTGACTGGATGCCGGCAATTACCACCTTTTTGGCATCGTTGTTCTTCATGGTTTCAGCCAGTACCAGAGCTGCATGACGAATGCTGTTCTGCTTGGATTGAACATCAGATTGTGCATTAAGGATGCCATTAGTGAGCATTAGCACGGTTAGCATAAATGTTAGTGTACTTTTCATTGGGTTTGCGGTTTTAAATAAAACTTGCCTACTCTCTGCGCTTTTCGGCTTCCGCGTCCGTACTCTTTCAGGGGATTTTCCGGATAGCCTCCCATGGTGTATTTCAGATTCTGCGGGCAATTTTATACGCTGCAGGAGGGATCACCGTATTGCCGCAAGTGATGGTCGTGTTGCCAACCGGCGCTCCTCCGCGTGCATGGATAATACCTGCTACCACCGGGGTAGCCTGGGAGGTGCCGGTAAGGGTGGCATAACCTCCATTCCGGAAAGTGGAGTATACATTGTGGCCGGTGGCTACCCAATCAACTACTGCGGTGCTCCAGTTAGGACCCGTGTAGCAGGTCTTATTGCATTTCATAGCTCCCACTGTGTACACTCGGTTTCCGTTGATACATCCAGGTGAGCACTGCGCGGCGTTATTGGCGTTATTGCCGGAGGCAATACATACCCAGGTGCCGGCGGTGCCGAGGTTTTTCACGGCATTTTTAAGCGGCAGGTTGGCATTTTCGCAGTTGGCCACCGGGAAGGCGCCTATACTGAGGTTCACAACGTCGTTTGCCTTGTCGTAAGCAGCTACATGGTTCAGTCCTTGCACTACGTACGACATTGAGCCACCCATGCCGGAGTTGGGCATTACTTTCACCGGCACCACTCTGGCTCCGGCCGATACACCTACGATCCCGATATTGTTGTTTTTGGCAGCAGCAATGCCGGCTACATGGGTACCATGCCCGTTTCCATCTTCTACCGTTTGTCCGGGAATGAACGACTTGGCAAAGGGAACCACTGCATGCACATTCAGATCCGGATGATCCGTATCAATGCCGGTATCCAGAATCCAAATCCATGATTTTTTACTCGTGCCATCGGTAAAACCGCCTGCATTGCTGATGGCGCAGGGTGTAGTCTGACCCTCTGGTGAGAATTCTTCCGGCAAGCCCTGATCCTGCGCCGGATTGCCGTTAACATAGTAATCCTGGTAAACGCCATCCACCAGTGGATTGGCGCTGAGTAACGCAACTTCTTCGGGACTAAGATTGGCAGAAAAGCCTACGACCACATCGGCGTAATCTGCCAGCACCTTGTTGGGTGCAATACCTGCAGAATTGCGGAGATTGGATAACAACAGGAGGTTTTGTTGTCGCTTGATGTTGTTTTGCTGGTAAGCACTTTCGCGATCTTCAGTAGCAACCTCCTGCAGGGCAACCGGCGTGGCAGCGCTCTCCTTGAGCAATACTATGTATTGCCCCGGGATGGGACCTTCTGTTTGGGCTAAAAGTTTGTGCACTGTGAACAGCATGATGAAAAGGAT
>JADZFI010000112.1 GCA_020850025.1 Saprospiraceae bacterium | reverse complement strand
GATGGTTCCACCATTGGTGGGGATGGGGCCATCGCAACCATCGCTGTATCCTGCGGCCGGACCGCAGCCGTCAATAGCGGTGTTATTGCCATTCCATACACAGGAGTGGGTATGAGAAGAGCCGAGGTTGTGCCCGATTTCATGGGTAATTACCTCTATCGTCCAGGAGTAGGTTGGCACATCGCTGTAAGTTGAGTAGATACTGCTGTACCCGATACCCCAATACTTGTTGCACAAAACGTCGAGATAAGCAACGCCACCCAGGTTATGGATGCCCACCAGGTGTGCAAGATCTCCGTCATACACACCATTTTTGGCGTTTCTAAATTGAACCAGATAATCACTCGCGGAAGGGCCGGTATATGGATCGGCCACGTCCCAGACAACCAGAGTGTGCAGGACAAGATTAACGGATTCGTTGGCATAAAGGGCTGAAACCTGATTGAATACGCCAGTCATGTAGCTCGTTACATTGGCTACGCTGCCTTTGTTGGTGAAAAGGGTATAATCCGTTTCCACATACATGCGTACGCAGTTGTCGGGTCCGGCAGACCGGTCAGCAGCCGTGGGGCCATCTCCAATTTTATGCAATTCATCGTCTGTAAAACATTCAAACCCGGGATTACTGGTCATATCGGAGTTCTTGAAAAGAATATGGGTCTTGTCTTTACTGGAGGGCAGCAGACCTATGGTAAATTGGTCATTACCATACTTCACCATACCGATTAGTTCTCCTTCGAACAAACTGAGGGCGACCAGCGATTCCGGGTCATCTTGTACAATACCCCAATAATGAACCCCTTTATCTGTGTTGAAAACTTCGCCACCGGAAGATGCGGTGCGTACCTGAAACTCATCGGAGAAGTTTTTTGCAGGAATAAGATCAAGCGTAATGTTGCTGCCGTTTTCCCAGGGAAGCGAAAGCGAAACAGCTGCGCCGGGGTGAGCAAGCAGGTTTTGCGTTTTGACGGCGTCCCAGGCCAGCAAAGTCCGCTGGCGGAGCACCTTTTTGGTTTCTGCCTGATCAGCAGCCGGATCCGACTGTTTGTTGAAAAGGGAGAAATTCATGAATTCCTGGTTGGCCTTGGCCTTCATGACCGATTGAGCGATCGGTTTGTAGGATTGTCCAAAAGATGCAACGGCCAGAAGTAATAATGGAACGGCAAAAAAATGTTTTAGCATGATGTAACTGGTTTAATAGAACGTGAATGAATTGTGGTTATTAAAGAATTGGCGAAGGCCAAATGTAATCCAACTTTATCTTGAATTTGCAATATACCCTGAACAAATATTTGTCAAAATTGCCTGTGTCTCCCGGTAATCATCTGATTGCCGTCCTCCTATATTGCATATGCTTGCTGTACCAATGTGGCAGAGGCTATTATGCAAGCAAATACATATCAATTCAGGGGTGTAGAAACCATTGATCCATCCAGGTTGGCATCAGCGCATGGCATGGGCATTGCACAAACGGAACTCCTGCCCAACGTCAGCACGTTGGCAGGTTTTTGCAACCCTCACTCACATTAGGTGGCGGTTATACTTTCTGTTGACACCAGGCAGACGCTTAATCCGGAGGCAATTTACTGCCCACTCGTCAGTGACCTCACCTTTTCCATATCCCGTGCGGCCTCTGCAGCTTTGCCCATTTGGGAATACACCTTGGCACGGGTTTCGTAGGATTTTGGATAATTTCCCTGAGTCTCAATGGATTTATTCACATCGGCCAGGGCTTCATTGAGCATGCCTTTGCTGAGATAGGCTACGGCGCGGTTGTTGCGGGCAATCACGATATCCGGACGAACGGCCAGGGCTGCCGAATAATCGGCAATGGCTTCGTCGTATTTTTGTTCGTTGAAATACATTAAGCCGCGGTTGACCAGCGCTTCCACGTATTGCGGATTCAGTTCAATGGCTTTGCTGTAATCTTTGAGTGAGCCGGCCAAATCGCCGGTTTTGCCTTCTGCCACCGCCTTGAAATACCAGGTTTCTGGATTGCGCGGCTCTAACTCAATGCTCCTGGCCAAATCGGGGATGGCTTCCGCCGGCCGACCCAAAATGACATGGCATTTGCCCCGGTTGAGGAACAATTTTGGGGTGACGATGCCCGCTTTAATGGCATTATCAAAATCTGAATAAGCCTCCGGGAATTTTTTGAGCTGAAAGTATGCCTGGCCACGTCCGTTATACGCCTCAACATAGCTGGGATCCATCGCCAGGGCTTTGGTGTAGTGCTGAACGGATGGCTCAAACTCCATATTCAGAAGCTCTCCGTAAGCCAGATTGCAATTGCAAAGCGGCGCATCCGGGAATTTCTCTACGCAATCCCGAAACACCGAAACCTCACTTTTCCACACCTGACTCCGCTCCAGGGTTAGAAAACCATATAGTAAGGCCAATCCGATCAAACCGCCGCGCCTGATTTCCGCCGGAATGTGGTGCGCCAACCAGACCAGCAGCAGGAAGAAACCTGCAGATGAAATGTAGGCATAACGATCGGACCGCATTTCAAAGCTGCCCACCGTCACATAGGGCAGCATTACGGTTAATGGAATCAAATACCAAAGTGCCGACAGACCAATGACCCTGTCGCGCCGCCCAAATTTCCAGGCTGCCCAGGCTACTGCCGCCAGGGCTACCGGCGCCAGGTAGTAATCAATGGGCCAAATGCCGTCGATTTTCTGCATTGGATAGAGTACGCTGAGTTTGAACGGCGCCAATAATTGAACCGGATAAAACAACAGCGAATGGCACACCATCAAAAAGCGGTCGAACAGGTTGTAGGCACTCGACGACACTACCAGATCATGCCCCTCTGCCTCGCGGGTGGAAAAGGTGTACAAGCCAAAAATCAGGCTCACCACAAAATAAGGCACTTTGGCCAGCACATTTTTGAAGGTCACGGAACCGTTTTTGTACCAGTCCAATGCCAGCAACAATACGGGCAATGTCACTGCTGCCGATTTGGACAGCACCGATAACAAAAAGGCCAGGATGGATAAGCCGTAAAACAGCCCGCGCCCGGTGTGCTGCCATTTCACATAAGCCATAAGGCTCAGCAGGTAAAAAAGGGAAAACGTGAGCGCACTCTGCCCGGCAATCCAGCTCGTGGCTTCTACCTGCATGGGGTGTAGAGCAAACAACAAGGCTGTAAAAAAGGCAACTTCTGCCCTGGATTGCAACATGCGCATGAGGGTAAACACACTCAATACGCAGCCAATATGCAGCAGCAGACTAAAGGTGTGGAAAGCTGAAGCGCTCTCACCCGCCAACGCATACACCAGCGCGTACCCGCACCAGGTGATGGGCGCGTACATCCCAAGGTTGTTGGCCAAGAACAAACCTTTGAACGTAGGATTTTTTATCAGGTTATTGTACCGAATGGCTTTATCGTCGTCGAACACCATAAAGCCATTGTCCAAAGACACATAATAGGCCAGCGCGGTGACCACCGTCAAAACAGCCGCCCAAAGCCATGCTGGTTCAAATTGAAAGCCGCTGGCAGTTGCTGCCGGTTCTAATTGGGTGGTTTCTTCAGGCTTATCGTGCCTGTTTGGCTGCTTTTGAGCTGTTGGCGGTGTTTTTTTCTTCGACATTCCACTAAAAGAATTTCGGCAAAAGTAGGGACTTACGACTTACGATGTACGACTGACGATGTACGACTTACGACTTGAGGTGGATGACAACTCACGTTGAACCCGGCTTGTGTAGTTCTTCTG
>JADZFI010000111.1 GCA_020850025.1 Saprospiraceae bacterium | reverse complement strand
TGGAGAAAGCCGGTTTATCCCTTAAAGCCATAAACTTCTGAGCCATGCAACTTTTTGATGTCTATCCACTGCAAAACATCACCATCGACCATGCCCGGGGCGCCTGGGTGTGGGACGATCAGGATCGCAAATACCTGGATATGTACGGAGGTCATGCCGTGATTTCCATTGGCCATACACATCCGCATTACCTGGATCGACTGCAAACGCAACTGGAAAAAATCGGATTTTATTCCAATTCTGTGCATTTGCCTATCCAACAGGAGCTGGCCGACAAGTTGGGCAAACTCTCCGGGAAATCGGATTATCAGTTGTTTTTGTGCAATTCCGGTGCAGAAGCCAATGAAAACGCCCTGAAACTGGCTTCCTTTCATACGGGTCGGAAGAAAGTGATCGCCTTTCAAAAGGCTTTTCACGGCCGCACCTCTCTGGCAGTTGCAGCCACCGACAATCCCAAAATAGTAGCGCCGGTGAATCAAACCGGCAACATCCTTTTTCTGCCCTACAACGATGAGGCTGCACTTCAGGCTTGTTTTCAATCGCAGGGGCACGAGATAGCCGCTGTTATCATTGAAGGCATACAGGGGGTAGGCGGCATTCATGTTGCTACGCCTTCCTTCCTGCAACAAATCCGCCAGCTGTGCGATCAATACCAGGCCGTGTACATTGCCGACAGCATACAGTGCGGTTATGGCAGGAGCGGCCAGTTTTTCTCGCACGATTGGGCCGGGGTGCAGGCCGATATCTACACCACCGCCAAAGGAATGGGGAACGGATTTCCGGTAGCCGGTGTTTGGATCGCACCGGATTTCAAGCCCTGGCATGGCATGCTGGGCACCACCTTTGGGGGTAATCCGCTGGCCTGCGCGGCGGCATTGGCGGTAGCGGAAGTGATGATGCAGGAAAACCTGATGGAAAATGCCTCGGTTCAGGGCGAATACCTGATGGCGCAGTTGCGTGCCCTTCCCGGCGTAACGGCCGTGCGGGGCAGGGGATTGATGATCGGCATTGAGTTAGCGCCGGAATATGCGGAATTGCGCAAGCAGCTGCTGTTTGACAAAGGCGTGTTTACTGGTGAAGCCAAGCCCAATGTGATCCGTCTATTGCCTTCCCTGGCGCTCACCCGCGCAGAAGCCGATCATTTTCTGGACGCATTTCGTTCACTGCTTTAAGCCTAACCGATATGAGACAATTCACTTCTGTGGCAGATGTGCCGGATGTTCAGGCGATGATACAGGAAGCTCTGGCATTAAAGGCAAATCCTTTTGCGTTTCAGCATTTAGGAAAAAACAAAACCCTGGGACTGGTTTTCCTGAACCCCAGCCTGCGAACGCGCATGAGCACGCAAATTGCCGCGCAACACCTTGGCATGCAGGTCATTACCCTCAATGCGGATAAAGATGGCTGGGCGCTGGAATTCCAGGATGGGGCTGTCATGAACGGCGCTACGGTAGAGCACATACGCGATGCCGCGCCGGTATTGGGCAGTTACTGCGACGTGATTGGGGTGAGGTGTTTTCCCGGCTTGCAACATCGGGAAACGGACGATCAGGAACACATCATGCGCCAATTCATCCGGTACACCGGCAAGCCGTACGTTAGCCTGGAATCGGCCACCCTGCATCCGCTGCAAAGCCTGGCCGATGCCATTACCCTGACGGAAAATCGGCCCAAACACCGGCCCAGGGTAGTGCTGAGCTGGGCGCCCCACATCAAACCCATTCCACATGCGGTGGCCAATTCCTTTGCGGAGTGGATGAATCGCATGGACGTGGAACTGGTGATCACCCATCCCGAAGGATACGAATTGAATCCCGCCTACAGCGGAACAGCCAGGGTGGAATACAACCAGCAAAAAGCGCTGGAAGGGGCTGATTTTGTGTATGTGAAAAACTGGAGCAGCTACAGGGATTATGGCAAAATTTTGCCGCAGGATCCCTCCTGGATGCTCACACTGTCGCACCTGAACGCAACCAATCAGGCGAGGGTCATGCACTGCTTGCCGGTGCGCAGGAATGTAGAATTGAGCGATGAAATACTGGACAGTCCGGCAAGTCTCGTGCAGGAACAAGCCCGCAACCGCGTTTTTGCAGCGCAGGCCGTATTGAAACAATTACTTGAAAAGAACTAAACCATGCCAAGCAAACGCAAACTAAGGGTAGTCAAAATAGGCGGTAATATTCTGGATAACCCTACCCGTCTGGAACATTTTCTGGCCCGTTTTGCGGCTTTGGAAAGTCCGAAAATACTGGTACACGGGGGCGGCAAACTAGCCACCCAACTGGCCGAGCAACTCGGCATTCCACAGACCCTGGTAGAGGGCCGGCGCATCACGGATGCGGAAACCCTTCGCATTGCGGTGATGGTGTACGGTGGTTTGGTGAACAAGCAAATTGTGGCGCAATTGCAAGCACTGGGCACTCCGGCGCTGGGATTGAGCGGTGCTGATGGCGATCTGATCCGGGCGCACAAGCGCAAAAATGCCTCTATCGATTATGGCTGGGTGGGTGATATCGAGCGGGTGAACGAAGCTTTGCTGGACCGTTTCCTGGGACAGGGACTCACTCCGGTCATTTCGCCTTTATCGCATGACGGACAGGGAAATATGCTGAATACCAATGCCGATACCATTGCCCAGGAAATTGCGCAGGCCATGAGCCCGGCATTTTATGTGGAGTTGATCTACAGTTTTGAAAAAAGCGGGGTGCTGCTGGATGTGCAGGATGAGCAATCCCGCATTGTCCAACTGGACTGGCCCACCTATCAGCAACTCAGGGCCGATCAGGTCATCACAGCAGGCATGATTCCCAAACTTGACAATGCCTTTGCCGCCTTGAAAAAAGGGGTTCGAAAGGTCATTATCGGACAGGCAGAACAATTGGAGAAACTGATTGATGGGCAGGCGGGAACGACGATTGTTCTGGAATAAGTACGAGAAGATCACCAATAAACGAAGTACACCTGCTATGTTACCAACCATTACCTCGGATATTACCAAACTGCTGCGACAATTGATTGCTACGCCTTCTTTCAGTCGGGAAGAGGAACGGACCGGCGATTTACTGGAACAGTTTTTACGAAACCACCGCGCAGCCCCGGAACGCAAGCAACACAACGTATGGGCTAGAAACAAACATTTTACTCCGGGCAAGCCTACACTGTTGCTCAACTCTCACCATGATACCGTGAAACCCAATCAAGGGTACACCCGCGATCCGTTCGCGCCGGATATCGTGGATGGCAAATTGTACGGTCTTGGCAGCAATGATGCCGGCGGGGCGCTGACTTGCCTGCTGGGCGCCTTTTTATATTTCTATGAACATGACCAGCTGCCCTTTAACCTGATTTATGCTGCCACCGCCGAAGAAGAAATTTCCGGGCACAACGGGGTGGAACTCATCCTGCCGGAGCTTGGCCCAATTGATATGGCCATTGTGGGCGAACCCACACAAATGCAAATGGCCATAGCAGAAAAAGGGCTGATGGTGGTAGACGGGCTGACGCATGGTCGTGCCGGACACGCTGCCCGGGAAGAAGGGGAAAGTGCCTTGTACAAAGCGCTGGATGACATCGAATGGATCCGGAATCATGCCTTCCCCATGACCTCGGAAATTTTGGGGCCTGTGAAAATGTCGGTCACCGTCATCCAGGCAGGATCTCAGCACAATGTGGTACCCGATCAGTGCCGGTTCACGGTGGATGTGCGGGTCAACGAACATTATACCCTGGAAGAGGTGCTGGAGTGTATGCAGGCCCACATGCAAAGCGAACTTAAACCGCGCAGCCTCCGCATGCGTCCGTCCCTGATACCGCTGGATCACCCGCTGGTACGCGCGGGCCTGGCCATCGGGCGTAGCTATTATGGCTCGCCTACTACCTCCGATAAGGCGCTGATGCCATTTCCTGCCCTGAAAATGGGCCCTGGCGACAGTGCCCGCAGCCATACCGCAGATGAATTTATCTACTGTGCTGAAATCGAGCAAGGGATATCCATTTACATTCAATTATTGCAGAAATTCCATGAAACTCTGGGCTAAAAACCATACTGCTACCTCTGAAGCGGTGGAACAATTTGCCGTAGGCCGCGACCGGGAA
This sequence comes from Saprospiraceae bacterium, assembly GCA_020850025.1. GTDB lineage: Bacteria > Bacteroidota > Bacteroidia > Chitinophagales > Saprospiraceae > M3007. The sequence continues at coordinate 4,214 of JADZFI010000111.1, read as the reverse complement.
TTTGATCTTCTTTTGGCGCAATACGATGTGCAAGGATCGCTGGCACATACAGAAATGCTGGCTGCGGTGGGCTTGCTCACTCCAGATGAATGGCAAAGCATTCAGAAGGGCCTGTTGGAGATCCAGTCGGAAATAGCAGCAGGCAAGTTTTGTATTGAGCCTGGTGTGGAGGATGTGCACTCTCAGGTGGAGTGGCTGCTCACTCGGCGCATTGGCGAGGCCGGCAAGAAGATACACTCGGGGAGAAGCAGGAACGATCAGGTGGCTGTTGACATCAAATTATTCCTTCGGGCCGAACTGACGGAGGTTCAAGCCTTGGTTCTGGAACTTTTTGACCGACTCCTGCTGCTTTCGGAACAGCACAAAGCCGTGCTTATGCCCGGTTATACACACCTTCAGGTAGCCATGCCGTCTTCCTTCGGACTTTGGTTTGGCGCCTGGGCAGAGAGCCTGGTGGATGATATGGACTGGTTGCTGACAGCCCGCAGGATGTGTAATAAAAACCCTCTGGGCAGTGGCGCCGGCTACGGCTCTTCGTTCCCGCTGGATCGACAACTGACGACCCGGCTGTTGGGGTTTGAAGGGATGCACCATAATTCGGTGTATGCCCAAATGAGCCGGGGCAAAACAGAAAAAATGGTCGCCATGGCGCTGTCCAATCTGGGAAGCACGCTTGCCCGCTTCTCCATGGATATTTGCCTGTATCTCAGCCAGAATTTTGGCTTCATCAGCTTCCCGGAGGAGTTAACCACCGGAAGCAGCATCATGCCGCACAAAAAAAATCCGGACATTTTCGAGTTGATACGAGCCAAGGGCAACCGACTTCAGTCCATTCCCAATGAGCTGAGCCTGTTGCTGGCCAATTTGCCTTCAGGCTATCACCGTGATTTGCAACTCACCAAGGAAATACTGTTCCCGGCCATTGGAGAACTAAAGAATTGTCTCCAAATGATGGAATATGCACTTCAGCACATCAAGGTCAACGAAAATATCCTGTCAGACTCCCGCTATCAATACCTTTTCAGCGTCGAAGCAGTGAATCGACTGGTGCAATCAGGCATTCCAGTCCGGGAGGCGTATGGCATGGTTGGCCATCAAATTGCTGCGGGTAATTTCTCATGGGATACTACCCAACCTTTGCATCACACTCACGAAGGAAGTATTGGAAACCTTTGCACGGCAGAAATTCGAAAAGAAATGGATCGGCTGATGGCTTCAATTCCAGGCGGCTAAGCTGCCGAGTCATAGCTTTCTTGACTCCACATAAAAGTCAGGATCAATATCCAGCACCTCCTTTTTCTTCCACTTATAACGGGTATGTTTCCACTCGGTGTCGGGGTAGATAAAGGTGTATTTTCCCGGAGACAACGCCACTTTAACCGGCATATCGAACCCTCGGACACAATTGATCCATCGGTACTCCAACTTCCGGTGTTTCATCCTGTATTCCAGCACCGGTACATCCGCATGACGGAGATACTGATCAAACACCTTACTCAGATCTCTTTTCATGGCTTTGCTGATATACTCCTCAACCTGGGCGCTACTTACCGTTTGATGGTAAAAGTCCCGGTTTAATCCGCGAAGTATCTCACGCCACAAGGACTCGTTATCTGCCACCTGCCGCAGGGTATGCAGGAAATTCCCTCCTTTGTAATACATGTCCAGCGGCCCGTCTGCGTTGACGCCATAGGGAGGAATAATGGGTTTTTGATTTTCAATCAACCTGCGACACCCGCGCACATATTCGGCGCCGGCCTGTTTGCCAAAATGGTATTCCGTGTACAGGCTTTCACTGTAGTTAGTGAAGCTCTCGTGTATCCACATATCTGCATTATCGCTGTACGTGATGTTGTTGGCAAACCACTCATGGCCGCTTTCATGGACAATTATAAAATCCCACTTCAACCCCCAGCCGGTTTTGGATAAATCAGTTCCTCTGTAGCCATTCAGGTAATTGTTACCATACGTAACGGAGCTCTGATGCTCCATGCCCAAATAAGGTACTTCCACCAGCTTATAGCCATCTTCATAAAACGGGTACGGCCCAAACCAGTATTCAAATGCCCGGAGCATACCTTTTACCTGCTTAAAATGTTGTTGGGCTTTGGCCAGATTTTCCTGCAATACATAGTAATTCAGATCCAGCACTCCTTTTTCTCCCTGAAAAGTGTCGGCAAAATGTGCGTATTCCGCCACATTGAGGTTCACCCCGTAGTTGTTCAGGGGATTGGCAACAAACCATTCGAAAGTTCGGGTGCCATCCGGGTTTGGGGTAACCTTCCGCAACCTACCATTGGATACGTCAACCAATGGTTCCGGCACGTTGATACTGATTCGTTGGGAATCCGGTTCGTCGTAAGGGTGATCCTTGCAAGGCCACCATACACTTGCTCCCAAGCCCTGACAGGAAGTGGCGATAAATGGTCGGCCCTGTTGGTCTTTTGACCAGCTGAACCCTCCATCCCAGGGTGCACGCAGGGCTTCTCTGGGTATGCCGGAATACCAGACTGTGACTGCCTCCTGGCTGCCCCGGCGTTGCACCTTTTCCAGCGTCAGCCAATAGGCATTTTTTCCAATTCGCTTAATGGCCAATGGTAGGCCGTCCTGTTCAGCGCGTTCCAGCACCAGGGGAGGCTGCAGGTCAATTTGCATATGCTGCTGACGTTCGGAAAGTACTTCATACCGGATCATATTATGCCCTGCAATGCTTTTCCGTTCCACATCCAGGCGAACAAACAGGTCGTAGAAGGTTAAGTCCCACCAGGCTCGCTCCGGGGTGATGGTTCCGCTAAGGGTATCATCCATGGTATAGGACGAGACTTGTTGCGCGAGCATGGCGTTTATAGCCAGCAGGCTCAAGGAGGCAATAAGGAGGAATATGCGCATGAAAAGAACAAATTGAAATCGCAATACGGGAACGCAAGTACTATGCGGGATGACTGCCGCGCACAAAATTATTAAAAAGCCTCACCGGCTTGCGCCGGGAGGCTCCGAAAACAATAAACAGCAGGATAGTATTTTAACGTGTTCGGGTGTTCGAGTGTTTGAGTTGGCGCTGGGTTGGGCAATTTGGGAGGCTAACGCCTTTCTGGGAAGATACATGCCCAGGCGCCATCGTACTCCCCAGCCGAACGCCAACTCGAACACTCGAACACCCAGGCAGTCGAACACTTAAACGTTGCTAATCTTTCTAACCACCTTGTACAGCCGGGTGGTTTCGTTCACTTCTTCTTCAAAAGGATCGTTGTCGAAGTAGTTGGCGGAGATCAGTTTGAGGCGCACAATACGGCCTCGATTGTTATTGATCTTTTGCACGTACTTCACCCACACGTTTCCGTTGGAGCGCACGGCATAGATTTCGTTGTCGCGAACATCGTTGAGATTCTCCACGGATTTGCACACCACAATATCGTTGTTGCGAATCACGGGATCCATGGAGTTACCTTCTATCTGGAAGGCGACCAGGCCGGTACCTGCTACACCGGGAATGGAGAAGTAGGTATTATCTTCATCATTACCGGCTCCCAGCGTTGCGCCGGCGAAAGCCCGGATGTTGGTGAAGAGGATGTTGCCTGTACCTCCACTGCCCATTTTTTCTCCTGCCAGGGCATCGCCCGGAGCATCGAACCCAAACGGGTTACCGATGCCGTGCAGCAGCCAGGCTTCATTGATATCAAAAGCACGGCAAAATGCCGAAGCCTGGCCATAGTCAATCACCCGCTTGCTGTCCGGATTAAGGAAAGCACGGATGATATGACCATAGGCTTTATTGCCCAGCACGCGCTCGGCTACATCGCCAACGCCGTTGCCGCTGCGGTCATTTTTTACAATAGCTCCCCGGTCTTCCAATAATTTGAAAGCCTGGATGAATCGTTTGTTCAAGTCTATGCGATCTCCCTTAATCATAGGATATACGGGTTAATGGTTATTTCAATGTCCAATGTCCAATGTCCACTTATTTCATGGTGCAAATTTCAAACAAAGAGTTTATAAAAACAAAAAATGTCAAAGTTTTTTTTCAAAAAAAAATTGCATTTACACCAACGCATTGCTTTTACGTCTGGAAATCAGATATTTGCACCTGATTTTGCGCACAATCAACTTCAAACAAATCTGTCGGCAAAAAAATACCTATCCATCTACCGGCACCTTTTGTTTGGAAAAAAATCAGAAAAACCACTTCCGGCAGCGAAAAATTCGCTGCACAAGTC
>JADZFI010000110.1 GCA_020850025.1 Saprospiraceae bacterium | reverse complement strand
TTAACCACCGCCAGTTTGCCTTCGGGTATACGGATCAGAGAGCTTGAGGTATCGAGGGCAATTACATTTCCCTGGATGGCATTGCCATGATCGTCTTTTTCATATTCTGCATGGAGGCTTGCCCAGGTACCAAGGTCGCTCCAGCCAAACTCAGCCGGCAGGGTATACACATTTTGAGCTTTTTCCATGATGGCGAAGTCCACGGAAATATTGGGCGTAGCAGGATATGCTTCGTCTATGAAGGCTTGTTCGCCGGTAGTGTTGTACCGGTCAGATCCTTTTTCCAGTATACCATAGATATCGGAAGCCAATTCCCGGTAAGCAGCCAGAATGCTGCTGGCGCGCCAGATGAAAATTCCGGCATTCCAGAGGTATTCACCACTGGCGATGAACTCCTGAGCCGTGGTGAGATCGGGCTTTTCTGCAAAACGTTTGACACGAAAAATGCCCGGTTGTTGTTCCTGGCCCATTTGGATGTAGCCATAGCCGGTATCGGGGCGCGAAGGCTGGATGCCCAGGGTGATCAGGGCATCGTTTTGGGCCGCGAATTGTAGTGCCGTTTCAATCTTTTCGAGGAATGCATTCTCCTTCAAAACAATGTGATCGGAGGGCGCAATCACAAAATTGGCATTGGGGTCAATAGAGGCCAGTTTGAAGGCTGTCCAGGCCACACATGGCGCCGTATTGTTCCTGCTGGGTTCGCACAGAATTTGATTGTCGGATATTTCCGGGATTTGCTCCTTAATGAGGTCCTTGTAGGCAGCATTAGTGACGATAAAGATCCTGTCTGCCGGACAAATGGGCAAAAACCGCTCAAAGGTGAGGCGTAACAGGCTCTTGCCTACGCCCAGCATGTCCAGAAATTGCTTTGGGCGAGCCTCACGGCTGCCCGGCCAAAAACGACTTCCAACGCCGCCGGCCATAAGGGCTACAAATGTATGTGGGTTCTGCATGGAGAAGTTTGCGAGTTTGCGAGTGTGTGAGTTTTCGTGTTTTTTAGCGCTTGGGGTTTCGGGTAGGAAAAGGCTCCTAAAACCGCATTTTTTCTTTATTCTTTTCTTTTTTTTACCAAAATCGGAATTTCCGTTCACCGTCCACCGCCTACAACTGGCCTTTTACGGAGGCGTACACGCTTTTAATCCCTTCCTCCAGTCCTATCCGGGCTTTCCAGCCAAGGGAATGTAATTTGCTGACATCCATGAGTTTGCGCGGGGTGCCATCCGGTTTAGACAGATCGTGGTGGATTTCACCTTGATATCCCACAATGCGTTGAACCATTTGAGCGAGCTCCAGAATAGGCAGGTCTTCTCCGGTGCCGATATTGACAAATCCCGGGTTATCGTAATGCTGCATAAGGAAGTAACAGGCATCGGCCAGATCATCCACATGCAGAAATTCCCGACGCGGTGTTCCGGTGCCCCACAACGTAACGAATGGCGCATCGTTTTGTTTGGCTTCATGGAATTTGCGCAGTAATGCTGGAAGCACATGGCTGTTTTCAGGATGGTAGTTGTCGTTTGGTCCGTAGAGGTTGGTAGGCATTACAGAAACAAAATTGCATCCGTATTGTGAGCGGTAGGCATCACAAAGCTTGATACCGGCAATTTTGGCAATGGCATAAGGCTCGTTGGTAGGCTCCAGTAAACCCGTCAGCAAAGCTTCCTCTTTCAACGGCTGAGGGGCCATTTTAGGATATATGCAGGAGGAGCCTAAAAACATGAGCTTTTGCACCCCGTTGCGATAGGCTGCTTCAATAACGTTGGCCTCTATCATGAGGTTGTCGTATAAAAACTCGGCCCTGTAGATGTTGTTGGCCAGGATGCCGCCCACTTTTGCTGCAGCCAGGAATACATCGTCCGGCTTTTCCTTCCGAAAAAACTCATTGACTTCTGCCTGACTGCGCAAATCCAGCTCGCGGGAATTGGCCAGGGCAAAATGCTGATAACCCTCCGCTTGCAACTTTCTTAAAATGGCTGAACCTACCATTCCGCGATGACCTGCAACATATATCTTCTTAGATTTTTCCATAGCAACAAGAGTGGCACGGCTACGCCGTTTTGGGTTTCGGCTACGCCGAAGTGGGGCGGGGTTGAGGTTTTTTTATTCAAATTGTGACTTTATGTCGAATCCGCCCTTTTTTAGATATTCTTCTTTTTGGAACAACTTCAGGTCTGATTGCACCATTTCGGCTACCAGTTCAGCCAGGCTGTGTTTGGCTTGCCAACCAAGTTTGGCTTTGGCTTTGGAGGCGTCGCCCACCAATAGATCAACTTCGGCCGGACGGAAGTAGCGCGGGTCTATGGCAATGACTTCCAGACCTGGTTTGAGCTTGGGATTGGTGGATTGCGCAATTATTCCTCTTTCTGCAACGCCGTCACCCTTGAATTCCAGTTCGGCGCCCAGTTCCCGGAAAGTCATCCGGCAGAAGTCGCGCACCGAAGTGGTTACACCTGTGGCAATGACAAAGTCCTCCGCTTCCGACTGTTGCATCATCAGCCACATGGCCTCCACATAATCGCGGGCATGGCCCCAGTCGCGACGGGCATCTAGGTTGCCGAGCCAGAGCTTGTCTTGCAGCCCCAGGGATATTTTGGCGGCAGCGCGGGTGATCTTTCGGGTTACGAAAGTTTCGCCCCGGATCGGGCTTTCGTGGTTAAACAGGATGCCGTTGCAGGCAAACATATCGTAGCTCTCGCGATAGTTTACCGTTATCCAGTAAGCATACAGCTTCGCTACACCATACGGGGAGCGCGGATAAAACGGGGTGCGCTCTGTTTGCGGCATTTCCTGCACAAGTCCGTACAGTTCGGAAGTGCTGGCCTGGTAAAAACGGGTTTTATGGGTCAGTCCCAGCAAGCGGATGGCCTCCAGTAGTCGGAGGGCACCCACCGCATCTGCATTGGCAGTGTATTCCGGTGTTTCGAAACTCACCTGAACATGGCTCTGGGCGCCCAGGTTGTACACCTCGTCCGGCTGCACCTGTTGCATGATCCGGATGAGGTTGGTGGAATCGGTCAAATCGCCGTAATGCAGGATAAAACGCTGATTGTCCACATGCGGATCCTGGTACAGATGATCCACCCGCTCGGTATTGAACAGGGAGGAGCGGCGTTTGATGCCGTGGACCTCATAGCCTTTTTTCAATAAAAATTCGGCCAGATAGGCGCCGTCCTGCCCGGTAATGCCGGTAATAAGGGCTTTTTTCATCTCGATGTTGCTTGTCTGGAATTTGTGGCGAAGTTCGGAAGGCTTTTGCTACTTCAGCTCCAAAATTCTCATTTTTTGGTTGAATTGATACCATTCTCCGGTTTCCGGGCATTGAGCTGCACCGGTTTCGTCGAGTTGCAACCGGTGGCCGTTGCGGCTCACCCAGCCTGTCTGGCGGGCAGGCAAACCGGTCATAAGGGCAAAATCATACGCATCTGTGGTTACTACCGCCCCGGCGCCAATCATACAGTATCGACCCAGGGTAATTCCACACAATATGGTGGCATTGGCGCCAATGCTCGCGCCCTGTTTCACCAGCGTAGTCTTGAACTCGTCTTTCCGTTCGATAAAACTTCTGGGGTTGATCACATTGGTAAAAACCATGCTCGGACCCAGAAAAACATCGTCCTCACAAATTACGCCGGAGTACACCGACACGTTGTTCTGCACTTTCACACCATTGCCCAGCCTGACCCCGTTTCCTACAAATACATTTTGCCCCAACACGCAGTTCTTGCCCAATATGGTCTCTGCTGACACATGACAAAAATGCCAAATGCGGCTTCCTTCGCCGATTTGCGCACCGGGATCAATGACAGCAGTTGGATGGGCAAAATAGGACATAGTTAATCAAATGGATGTGGCTCCAGTGGAAGTTTGGCCAAGGGGTGAAAGTCGCCCGAAAGGCCGAGTGGTTTTGCCGTTCGGATACCATGCGCCAATTGAATGGCCGGCAGCGCATCGTCGAGCCCGAATCCATGTCCGGCCAGTATATCCTGATAGCTCAGGGTATGCAAATCGGTAAAGCCTTCGCTGAATTCCAGGCTCTCCCCGTCAATCGTGATGGCCCGAAAGGTGCGTTTGCCCGCAGCCTCCTGTGGAAGCGTATGGGCATTGATGCTCAAAAACCACCGCACGCGGGCTTTTTCAAATTCCAGAAAGCCTGCCGCGCGATCGTGTGTATGCACATGCACCTGATTTTGTTCCACTGCTCCAAAGATCCAGCTGAGCATATCAAAGAAGTGGATGCCGATATTGGTGGCAATACCGCCCGATTTCTGCACATCTCCTTTCCAACTGGCGTAATACCATTTGCCGCGCGAAGTGATATACGTGAGGTCGATATCGTGTTTTTTTCCTGTGGGTTCCTGGAGGATGCGGTCGCGCAGTGCGATGATAGCCGGG
>JADZFI010000109.1 GCA_020850025.1 Saprospiraceae bacterium | reverse complement strand
GACAGGGAATTGCGGGGATTTGGGAAAGGGTGAATTGAGGTTCCAAAAACCCCTTCACCACCTCCAGCAATTCCTTCGGTTTATCCGCGTGCACCCAGTGGCCGGCGCCCTCGATGGTGGCGAGTTCGGCATTGGGGAAGAGCGCTTTGATCCGGGGCCAGTCGCTGTCTTTGATGTAGTTGGAATTGCCGCCGCGCACAAAAAGCACGGGTTTTTCAAACGGATGGGGGCCACTCACTTCTGCCAGGATATCCGGAAAATGTTTCCACAACACCGGCAGGTTCATTTTCCAGGCAAAGCGCCCGTTTTCCTCCCGAGTGATGTTTTTTAACAAAAACTGCCGGGTACCGAAATCAGGAATACGCTCCTGCAAAAAGGCATCAATCTCTCCCCGCTCCTTCATGGACGCCAGGTCGAGACTCATCAGCGCTTCAAATATTCCGCTGTGGTTATCGTCGGCCGGGCCGGGTTGCATGTCTACCACCACGAGCTTGTCCACCATATCCGGATGATCCAGCGCCAGTTGCATGGCCACCTTGCCGCCCATGCTGTGCCCCATCAGTGAGGCACTGAACATCCATTTTTCCTCCATGAAGGCCCGCAAGTCTTCCGCCATTTCCGGGTAGGTATGCGTGGGCACATGCGGCGAACGACCGTGATTGCGCAAATCAGGCGTAACCACCAGATGATTTTCCGCCAGCACCTTGGCAATGGTTTGCCAATTGTCGGAAAAACCAAACAAACCGTGCAGTATGATCACCGGATCGCCGGCGCCGAATTCGCGGGAGTAGAGTTGCATGGTTATTAGGTTATTTGGATGTCATTTGGGGGTCATTTAAGGGCCATTTGGGTCATTTGGGAAGTCATTTAGAGGTCATTTGGGTACTCGAAGAGTTGAGACAATTCTGTGTAAAATCTGTGCAATTAATCCGTGTAAAATCCGTGCGAAACCCAATCTGTGAGAAACCTCAGCCCACGGGAAACGTCAACACAAAACTGCTGCCTTTACCGGGCTCGCTGTGCACATCCACCAGGCCTGTGTGGGCGGTCATGATGGCTTTAACATAGCTCAACCCCAGGCCAAAGCCTTTTACATCGTGCACGTTGCCGGTATGCTCGCGATAGAACTTGTCGAAAATATGTTTGCGCACCTCCTTGCTGATGCCCATACCCTTATCGGTTACGGTCACTTCAAGCCCCATGGGCACGTTTCGGGTGCTGATGGTGATGTCCGGTTTTTCCGGACTATACTTGTTGGCATTGTCCAGCAGGTTGTGGATCACACTGGCAATATGGGTGGAATCGCCTTCAATTACCGGCCGGGCAGCTTGCAAATCCATGCGCAGCACGCCCTCCCGGCGTTCTACCTGCAGACTGAAATTGCCCACAGCCTGCTCAATGATTTCGTGCATGTTGATCTCTCCGAGCTTTAACTCAAAGTCTTTTTTATCAATCAGGGCCATCTGCAATACACGCTCCACCTGACTGTTCATACGCCGGTTTTCCTGCCGGATAATGTCTACAAAACGCTTGATTTTATCGGGATTGTTCACCACCATCGGACTGCTGATGCTGTCGGCAGCCAGCGAGATGGTGGCTATGGGCGTTTTGAACTCATGGGTCATGTTGTTGATGAAATCGGTTTTCATTTCCGACAACTGTTTCTGGCGGTATATCACCTGAATGGTGTACCAAAAACAGAACAACACGATGGCCGTGAAAACGATGGACAGCGACAGCATGCCCAGCACCGAGCCGAGTACAATGCGGGTGCGGTTGGGGAAATACAGCGACAGATCGCCGGGCGATTCGATGTCCTGGGTAAACAGTGCCACTTTATACGGCGAATTGAACAGCGTTGGGGCGCCGCCATGCGCCATTTGCGGGCCGCTGTCTTCCACCACAAAGTGGTCGTTGACAATTACATAGCTGCCCCGGGCTTTGGAGTACACCCCGTATTGGTACTCCGAGCGTATGCCCCGACTTTCAATTTCTTCCTGAATGGACTTGGCCAGCAGATCCAGCGGAATACGTTCAGCCAGCGGTTTGGAATCCACCAGTTGGCTCACTTTCATGTATTCCCAGAGGGTAACATTATTTTCAAAGCCGCTGCCGCCTGCGGCAGGATTGGGAAGGGTATCCGTTGACTCCGAAATGCCGGCCTTTCGGCGGGCAAATCCGTTTTCCAGGAATTGGGTGGCCTGCCGGATGGCGCCTGTATTTTTATTGGAAGCACTCAGCGCCTCCAATACCCGCACCTCCTCCACATATTGGAGCTTACTGGCCACCCTGTTCAAGGCAGCGTACACGTTTTTATCAAATTGCTCCTCGTTCAGCCGGATGTTCCAGCCAATCCAATAGATCTGCAAACAAATGATACCGGCCAGAGCCAGCGTCATGAGTCCGATAATAAGTTTGATGCGACGAGGGTTCATGCCAAATACACAGGCGCTTCACAGCGAAACGCCTGCAAAGGTAGGGGACGATCTGTTAAGCCATGCAGATTAACTTCGACTTAACCACCCATCCTTTACAACGGCAGCGCCGAATACCGTTCAATGAACGCCTTCAACTCATCCACCATGGCCGGAGAACCAATCGCTATGGTACAGCGTTGGTGCAGCTCGTGCGGTGTGAGGTCCAGAATGCGTTTCATGCTGGTATTCAATGCTTTACCCCCTGCCTGCTCGATAAGCATGGCCAAGGGATTGCACTCGTACCGGAGGCGCAGCTTGCCTTTCGGGTATTTGCGCGTGCTGGGGTATAGGAAAATACCGCCCTGAATCAGGATACGGTGCACATCGCTCACCATGCTGCCAATATAGCGGAGGCCGTAATTCAGATCAGAACAGTGGTCAATGTAGCGGCGCATTTCCAGGTCGAATTTGGAATAGTAGCCCTGGTTAACAGAATAGGTCTGGCTGTTTTCCGGAATGCGCATATTCCGATGGCTCAGGCAAAACTCGCCGATACTGGGGTCGAGCGTAAAGCCGTTTACCCCGCTGCCGGTAGTGTACACCAACATGGTGGAGGTGCCGTACAACACGTAGCCGGCCGCCACCTGCTTCGTGCCGGGTTGCAAAAAATCTTCCAGCGTAGCCGGACCGCCCGGGGCGCTTTTCCTGCGATAAATGGCGAAAATGGTGCCCACCGACATGTTCACATCAATGTTCGAAGAACCGTCGAGCGGGTCGAACATCACGATGTAGTGGCTCTCTTTGGAGCCCACCGGCGGCACGTGAATGATATCGTCGTTCTCTTCCGAGGCCATGGCGCAACATTCGCCGGAATTCTGCAGGCACTCAATCAGCCGATCGTTGGCATATACATCGAGCTTCTGCTGGGTATCTCCGCTTTGGTTCTCCGAGCCGTCGGCTACGCCCAGGATGTTCACCAGACCGGCCTTGTTCACCTCGCGGTTGATGATCTTGGCTGCAACTCCGATGTCGCGCAGCAAGCCGGTCAATTCGCCGGTAGCGTAATCAAATTCTTTCTCGGAACGGAGAATGAACTCATCGAGGGTAACAATGCGGTTGGTTGGGATGGTGCTCAAATCTTCAGATTTGAGAATCGGACCTTTAGATGTTTTTTTTGTGGTGGCCATAAGCTGGTTCTTACTGAATGGAAATTAGGCGGGTCAAAAGTAAGGATTAGTTTGATGTGTTTGAGGGGGTTGAAGGGTTTGAGGTGTTTGAGGGTGTTGAAGGGTTTGATGTACCGGCGGGTTTAGCCGCCGACGTTTGACCACACGCCCCCTGTCGTTTTGTAAAGATATGGTAAAGGATGCAGGGACCACGCTGGTTTTTGCATAAACATCCCTTATATTGCGTTGTTATACTGTGATTTGTGTGATGGCACCCTGAATACTTATGAACCGACTGCTGTTACTTTTACCTTTACTGGCATTTTTACAATGCCGACCGGAAGTTCCGGAGGAGGTGCCATTGCCCACCAAAATCTGTGTGCGAACGCAGCATCACACGGTTCCTATTCCCAATGCCATTGTCTATCTGAAATACAATGTGGATACATTTCCAGGGTATCATCAGCCACCCTCTTATTACGATGCTTCCTTCCGCACCGGCGCCGATGCCCGCGGCTGTATAGCTCCTGTACCCGAAGGCCGCCACTGGCTGGTAGCATTCGGGTACGATAGCCTTTACTTCCCGCATTATGTTTATGGAAGTCTGCGCGCTGAAATTTCACTCCATTACAAACCTGTGCTGGATACCATTCTGTATATCAGCGAATAACCATTACCATTCCCAGCCCTCCATCCCTTCCAGGGGATCCGGTTTGATGGTTTGCTTGGTTTCCGCGCGTTGTTTCTGACGCTCCAGCACCAAACGTGCCAGCCCGATATGTGCAGGCTCGGGCGCATCCGGGCGCATGACGGGCCGTATTTTTTCTTCCAGCACATCCAAACGGTACAGCAGGCTCATCAGGTATTCCGGGCGTTTTTCGAGCATTTCCTCTATACGTTCAGACAATAATGCCAAAAGCTCTGCCTCCCCCGCTTGTGGCGGAACATTTTCAAGTTCGAAGGGAACACTGATGAGGTTGGAAGGAAACACTGGCATTTCAATTCCCGGCGGCCAGCAAGTACAGCACAGCCATGCGCACGGCCACCCCGTTTTCTACCTGCTGGAGGATGATGTTGTGCGGGCCATCTGCCACATCGGAAGAAAGCTCCACGCCGCGATTGATGGGCCCCGGGTGCATGATCACTATTTCTTTGTCGAGCTCATCCAGCATTTGCCGGGTGATGCCGAAGTACTGGTGGTATTCGCGCAGGCTGGGGAAGTACTTGATGTCCTGACGCTCCAACTGAATGCGCAAAACATTGGCCACGTCGCACCAGCGCAGAGTATCGCGCACATCGTGGCTGACCTCCACCCCCAGCGCTCCATAATGTTTGGGAATAAGGGTGGGCGGACCACATACCCGCACTTTGGCGCCGAGTTTCTGCAGGCAAAAGACATTGCTCAGTGCCACCCGACTGTGCAGGATGTCGCCAATGATGGCAATTTTCTTTCCGGCAAGATCGCCGCCCAGTTTTTCCCGGATAGAAAAGGCATCCAGAAGGGCCTGGGTAGGGTGCTCGTGCGTGCCATCGCCGGCATTAACAATATTGGCCGGAATACGTGTAGACAGGTACACGCAGGCGCCCGGAGCCGGGTGGCGCATTACCACCATATCTACTTTCATGGCCAGGATATTGTTCACCGTATCGAGCAGGGTTTCACCCTTGCTCACGCTGGAAGAACTGGCAGCAAAATTGACGGTATCGGCACTCAAACGGCGTTCTGCAAGCTCAAAAGAAACCCGTGTGCGGGTGCTGCTTTCAAAAAACAGATTGGCTACCGTGATATCCCGCAGAGAAGGTACTTTCTTGATCGGCCGGTTGATCACTTCCTTAAAATTATCGGCCGTCTCGAAGATGAGCTGAATGTCGTCTTCGGTGATGTTCTTGATACCTATGAGGTGGCGAGTGGAAAGTCCTTTCATTTTTTACGGCTTACGGCCTACGGCTTACGGTGGACGGCCTACGGTTGACAGTAGAAGTTCCACCGTCTAACGTCAACCGTAAGCCGTCAAGGTTTCTTATCAAACAACAATATCTCGTCTTCACCGTGGGTTTCCTGCCAACGAACCTTTACGTAGGCTTCGTCGAGGGCATCAACGGTTATGCCGTAGTAGTCCGGCTGCACGGGCAGATGGCGGTTAAAACGGCGATCCACCAGCACCAGTAATTCTACAGAACTCGGCCGTCCGTAATGTTGCAGGGCAGATAAGGCTGCGGTGATGCTGCGCCCGGTGTAGAGCACATCATCTATGAGCAGCACTTTTTTATCGGCTACGATGAAGTCAATTTCATTGGGATGCGGCGCCAGCGGACCGTCTGGCCGCCGGAAATCGTCGCGATAGAAGGTTATGTCGAGCTTTCCATACTCGATTTTTTTACCTGTAAGCGCTTCCAGCCGCTCATGGATACGATTGGACAGGAAAGTGCCGCGGGGTTGAATGCCAATAATGCAGGCATTGGAGAAATCGCCCCAGTCTTCAAGCAACTGATGACACAGGCGCTCAAGTGTAAGCGCAAATCTCGGGCGATCCAGGAGCGTTTTACCGACTGACATAAGCTGGCGCTAAGGTATTTAAAAATTTGGTTTCAATTTATCGTCTGATAAAATCCTGTTTTACTACCTTTGTGAGTGACTACTCACATTTTTTATGTCGAACAAAGAAATTATCCTGCAAACAGCCCTCAAATTATTTGCCGAACAGGGCTACGATCGCACGCCTACGAGCCAGATTGCCCGCGAAGCCGGCGTATCCGAGGGCTTGATATTCAGGCACTATACCAACAAAGATGGTCTCCTGAAGGCCATTATCCGACATGGAATGGGCCATATCGCTGATAGCATGTCGGCCTACATGGATCAAAGCGGCAGCCCGCGCCGGGCGGTCATTCAGCACATAGAACGCTCGCTGAACAGCATCCGGGAAAATGAAACTTTCTGGCGTTTAGCCACCAGCCTTCGCTTTCAGGCGGGGGTGAACAGCATTGCCGGAAACGAAATAGAGGAGGTTAATCAGTTTATAATCAAACATTTGACAGACAATTTTCGAAAAATAGGCACCGATTCCCCGGAACAACAAGCCCTGCTGCTCTTTGCCCAGATCGACGGTATTTGTCTGCATTGGCTACAGAACACCCAACACTATCCGCTGGAAAAGATGAAACAACTCCTCATCAAACAATACAACCATGTCTACTTCTGATTGGGTAAACCGGGAACTTTTCCCCTTCCCTTCCCGATACCTCGACATAGACGGCCACCAAATGCACTATGTCGACGAAGGCACGGGGCCGGTAATCCTTTTCTCTCACGGCACCCCGGAGTGGTCGTTTGGCTGGCGGGATCTGATCCGCGGGCTTAGCACTCAGTTCCGGTGTATTGCGCCAGACCTGCTGGGCATGGGGCTCTCCGATAAACCCGCTGATGCCGATTATTCCTGCAAAGCCCACGCCGCACGAATGGCCAGGTTCATTGAAAAACTGGGATTGACAGATATCTCCCTGGTTGCCAACGACTTCGGACTGGCCATTGCACTAAGTCAGGCCATCGCCCGACCCGAAAATGTGCGCCATATTTGCATTTTCAATGGCTGGATGTGGCGTCTCGACACCGATCCACACTATGCCCGGCTGGCGCGCATGATGGATTCCTGGTTTGGCAAGGTTCTGTATAAAAACTTCAATTTCCCGGTCAATGTGGTCATGCCCGCGGCATTCGGCAACCGAAAAAAATACCTGACACCCGAAGTTCACAGGCACTACAAAATGGCCTGGCCCGACGCCGCTTCCCGAACTGCTACATACGCCTTTTCGGGTGAATTGCTGCGCGCCAACGACTGGTGGGACGGACTTTGGAAGCAGCGACACTTGTTAAAAGACAAATTGAAACTCATTTTTTGGGGCATGAAAGATTCGTTTGTGCCCACCTATGAACTGGAAAAATGGGCGCAGGCATTTCCGGAAGCTACCGTGCTGCGCTGCCCGGAAGCGGGGCATTTCGTACAGGAAGAGGCGCCCGAACTTATGGTGGAGGAGATCAAAAGGGTATTTGTGTAGGGCAGGTTACTCATAGGGCCACACAAACACACTCCTACGTCAGGGAACTTTCGTACCTTCGCCCACTTTTCGGGAATATACCATGATCGATTTTATCCTGTCTATGCTGGCGCTAGGGATGGCTTTGGTGGCTGCCTGGTTGATTGACTGGCTCTTTTTCGGAGGCGTTTACCACCAATCCCTGCCTTTCCTCAACCGGATGAAGGATATCCGGCAAAAATTTACGGAAACGGTGCAAGCTCGTTTTGCACCGGTTTCTTCCCGTTGGGCACAGCTCACAGCGCCTGTTTCCACGCGTTGGGCAGCCTTAAAAACCACCTATCCCTACCTTGGCACCGGCATCCAGTGGATAAAAAACGGCCTGCGCGCCGGTTTCGCCCTGCTGATGTTCCTTATTTTCGGGGTGTGGTTCGGGCTATTCGGCCGGCTCCCGTCTACCGAGGAGCTGCGCGAAGTAGAAACAGCCAATTCCACGGAAATCTACACCGCCGACAGCGTACTGATTGGGAAGTACTTCATAGAAAACCGTACCGCCATTACGCTCGACAAGGTTTCGCCCTACATCATTAATGCGCTGATTGCCACGGAAGACAAACGTTTTTTGGACCACAGCGGCATTGATATCATGAGCTATCTGCGGGTGTTTTATGGCGTAGCCACCGGACAAAAACAGCGTGGCGGCGGCTCCACCCTGAGTCAGCAGCTGGCCAAAAATCTCTATCCGCGCAAAGATTATTTGAGCCTCAAAACCGAAAGTAAAACCTATAAAATCCCGATCATCAGCAACAGTTTCAGCCTGCTGATCAATAAGATACGGGAAAATTTCATTTCCGTAAGGCTGGAAAAGGTGTACAATAAGCAACAGCTGCTGAACCTCTACCTCAACACGGTTCCTTTTGGAGAAAATGCCTTCGGCATTAATGTGGCCTCCCGTCAGTTTTTCGGGAAAAAACCCAATGATCTTACTGTTGATCAGGCGGCCACCCTGGTAGGCATGCTGAAAGGCACCACACTGTACAATCCACTGCGCAATCCGGAAAACGCCCGTAAACGCCGCAATGTGGTGCTGCAGCAAATGGTGAAAAACGAGCACCTCACCCAGGCTGAATACGACGAGTTGAGCAAAAAACCGGTAGGCGCCAAGCGCTATGATGTAGACAACAACAACGAGGGCGCCGGAACTTACTTCCGTGAATACCTGCGCACCGACGTGATGCCCAAGCTGCTCAAAGACCTGAAAAACGCAGATGGCAAACCTTATAACCTGTACACCGACGGACTAAAGATCTATACCACCCTGAATGCCAAAATGCAGCAGTACGCGGAAGAATCGGTACTGACGCACATGGAAAAGCTGCAAAAACAATTTGATCAGCACTGGAAAAACTTCAAAACGGAAAAACCCTGGGGCGACGACAAGTGGATAGACAAACAGATAGAAGGTAGTCAGCGCTGGCAATCCCTGAAAGAATCCGGCCTGAGCGATGAGGAGGCCCGCAAAGCCTTTGAACAGCCGGTAAAAATGAACATTTACGTCTGGACCAACGGCGGATCCGAAAAGGACACAGTACTCTCGCCGCTGGACTCTGTGCGGTATTACTTCTGTATGCTCAACTGCGGCTTTATGGCCCTGGATCACCACAACGGCTATATCAAAGCCTGGGTGGGTGGCATCAATTTCAAAAATTTCAAATTAGACCACAACCTCACCAAACGACAGGTTGGTTCCACGTTTAAACCTATCGTGTACGCCGCGGCCTTGCAGGACACCCTGAAACCCTGCTCCTATTTCCCCAATGAAATCCGCAAAATTGTGGACTGGGAACCGCACAATGCCGACGAAACCTATGGCGGCTGGTATTCCATGACCGGCGCCCTCACCCGCTCTGTAAACGTGGTGACCGCACAGCTGATTGAAAAAGTCGGCATTCAAAAAACCATTGACCTGGCCCAAAAGATGGGCATCACCGCCACCATGCCACGCGAATACGGCATCAGCCTGGGCGCTGCCGACATTTCTCTGTACGACATGATGAAGGTGTACGGTACCCTGGCCAACGAGGGCAAACGTCCGGATCCAGTGGCCGTGCTGACGGTGGTTGACCGGCGTGGCAATGTGATCTACGATCATCAGAAAATGCTTACTGAAGACCCGGCCTTGAGGACCCAGGTAGAAGCACTGACAGTCGATCAGGCTGCTACCATGACCAAAATGCTGCAAAACGTGGTAGACTATGGCACCGGTGCGAGATTGCGTTCTTATGTGCGAGGCGATTTTGCTGGCAAAACCGGCACCACGCAAAACCACTCCGACGGCTGGTTTATCTGCTACAACCCGCAACTGGTTACCGGCGCCTGGGTAGGCGGAGAGAGCCCGGCCGTGCGTTTCCGGGTAATGGCCCTCGGGCAGGGATCTGCCATGGCACTGCCTATCGTGGGAGGCTTTTGGAACCGCATTGCCAGCGATAAAAAGCTCAACAAGATGCTGCTGGAAAAATTCCCGGCGCCCAAACCGGAAGTACTGAACCTGCTCGGCTGTGAATCCTGGATCGGCGTATCGCCCGATACCTTCCGCCTGATGCTACAACAGGCGGGTCAGGATTCCCTGCTTCGCGACTCTCTGCTGGAACTCTTTACCACCCGACCTGATAAAACTACCCCGGGCGGCGAAGCACCTCCCGATCCATCAGAAAAAAAGGAAGACGAAAAAGGCGATAAAGACAACAAGAAAAAAGAAGGCATTATTCAGCGCCTGCTGTTCCCGAAGAAGAAGAAAGACGAGTAGGGAATGTCCCCTCAGATTCTGAAGTGCATTTCCACGGTTCTGCCGCCGCGCTTGAAGCGACACTCGTCGCTTAGGTGACGCATCAGGTACAGACCACGGCCACCGCAACATTCGAGATGTTCAGGGCTGGTTGGATCCGGCACCGCAGACGGGTCGAATCCCGGACCTTCATCGCTCACGCTGATGGCGAGGACGTTGGGTTTGCTGCTGAGTGAAATGGAAACGTTTTTGGAGCAATCGCAACGATTGCCGTGTAGCACAGCATTCGTGACAGCTTCTGTAAGACTTACCAGGATATCTCCGTGTTTTTCCGGAGGGATATTGTAGCGGGTGGCTACGTCATGTACGAAGGGTTCGACTTTGGATACATTTTGGGGATCGGACGGAAATGTGAGATTCGTGTGCAAGTCGTTCATTCGCAAATTTTTGTTTCAGCATCAAGTTGACAAAACACCGTTTTCAATAGTGTCGGGGAATGCTAAATGTGCTTGTCAAACCCGATTACACAGTAAGTGGAATGTGATTAAACAACAACGGCATAAGATTAGGAAACTGCCGTCTGCGAATGTTCATGGTGGATTAAACCTCCCTTAAACGTCCCACAAAATTAAGGTAGTTTTAACATGCAATGCAAGGGGCATCTCAAAAAATTTCCCTTTCCTGATGCGTTTGGCTCCGTTTAGAAGCGTTTTGCCGCCATTTCGTCATGGTTTCTTCATTTTTTTAAATAAAAATTCGACGAATGAAGCTCTTCTGATGAATATGGCACGAGTTTTAGAGTGTTTGAGTGTGCGAGTGTGCGAGTTTTCGGGTTGGTATTCGGCCTGGGATTATCAATGGGCCAATGACAATAGCGATGGAAACAACGCTCAAGCCGAACGCCAACTCGAAAACTCGAACACCCAAACACCCAAAAACTCGACTCCCCCCCGTGCAACGAATCATTCTATACAAACAGATAGACCACCGCTGGTACTATGTGCGACTCTCCGCTCCGGGGGGTACTCAGTTGCGTGTGGAAACCGGTTGCTGTGGCCTGAAACCTGAAAACGACCAAACCCGTGACATTTCCGGGGAGCCTGCTGCTGTGCTGCGCCAGGAAGGCGAAGCCTGGCTGGCCAAAGGGTATGGCAAGCCGCATCCACACAGCCTGCAGGTCATGACCTTACATTTCCAGATGCGCCGCTGGATCGGCTATCCGGCCGGAGCGCCCTGGTACGACGACTGGACCTCCGGGTATCTCGACCCCATTCATCAGATGCTCGATGAAACCTGTAATGGCATTCCGCGTGGTTCGGAGCGCTTCTCGGGCAATTACCTGCACTATTTCACGGTATTTAACACAGATTTGGCCCAGGAGGCTGTGGAGAAAATTGCTGCCGCTGCGCCGGTGAAGTTTTTGCTGGACATTCACATTGCCAACCGGGAAAAACAGGTACACATCCCCATCGACCCCAATGTGCCGGAGTATCTGCGCTCCCTGTTCAGGGTAGTGGAAAAATCGGCGCGCACCATTGCCCATGAGCTGCCGGTTTTGTTCCCCTCCGATCCGCTTCAACCGGAATACGTACCCAATGGAAACGCTCCCAAGCGCATCATTGGCGAAAAAGCCAAACAGCTGCGACAGGCGCTGAAGGATACATGGAACTTTGAATCCAATTTTTGGGATCCGCTAACGCCCTCCTCTCCGAGCGAGGTGGTGTTCCTGAACGGCATGGCGGAGGATAAAAAACAAGCCGTGGCCCAGCTGATTCGCGAGCGTGTACAAGAACCGCTTTATCTGCTCGACTGCGAGGCAGGCTTGTTTGAAATTGGAGCAGAGCAGATTTTTTCCGGCGCCCACGAGGGCATGGTCTTCGATGCCGGCCTCGAATGGGTCATCTATTTCTCCCATCATTACACCCTCACTTTCGGCGGCGACTGGCTGGTAGCAGCGGTAAAAGAAATGTATACCGAACACCCGGAACTGCTGAACGCCTGGTAATGCCCATCCGGATACTTCCTGAAAAAAAATGAGTCACCCCGGAAACCCCGGAATGACTCATGTCTGTTGAAAACCGCGCTAAGCGGTCAATTCCAATTTACAGAAATACTGTGAAGCCAACTTCGAAAGTTACGCCACTGGTAGTGGATTTTGACTCAATGTCATCACCGCCAAAGTTATAGGTATCCTTGGTGATGAAAGCGCCGTAACCCAGACCGAGATCAATGGATACATGCTGGTTTGGGAAGAAAGCAAGACCGGCTGAGCCGCCAAAACGTGACAACTTGGTTGGGTCGCCATCTTCTTCACCATTGAACTTGCTCTTAGCTGTCCCAAAAGCTGCGCCTGCATTTACAAATACTTTCATTTTTTCAGTTGCAGGAATGTAGTAACGAAGCTCCGGACCAGCCATCAAAAGCGTAAGAGAAGACTCGTTGTCTTCCTGACCGCCATCTTCCTTTTGAGTTTGTGACAGAACATTCAGGTTGATACCTGCAGAAAGATTGTCAATAATAAAGTAGTGTGCGCTTCCACTAAGACCGATAGTGGTAGACTTCAGTTTTGTATCTGACTCTTCGCCATCAATTTCGCCTTTTTGAGTAGTGAAAGCAATTCCAAGGGCATTACTTGGAGCAAGCAGACCGCCTACTTCAGCTACCAAAGGAGAGAAATTGTGCAGACCAAGAGCAATAGTACCTTGAGTCGTTTGCGCCTTAAGCGCGGCCACGGTTACCATGGCGAAAAGCAAGGGCAATAGTTGAATCTTCTTCATAAGTAATGGATGGTTTGTGGTGAATGAGTTAATATCATGGCAAAGAAAACCCTTTTTTGAATACGCTGTATTTCAAACAATAATTATTTTTAACCAGACTTTTACGGCTCCGTAACTTCGCCGGCATGAACTGGCCCACCGCACTCAATGCCTTCAAAGCCTATTTGTTGCTGGAACGATCCATGAGCCAACATACCATTGACGCCTACCTGAACGATGTAGGCAAGTTCGTGCAATGGCTCCAACTGGAAGGCAGGGAAATGTCGCCTCTGGCCATAAAACCCGACGATCTTACCCGCTTCATCCTTTGGGCCAATTCTTTGGGCCTGGAAGCTACCACCCAGGCCCGACTCATCTCCGGTTTACGCGCCTTCTACAAATATCTGATGGTAGAAGACCTGCTCGACGACGACCCCACCGAACTGCTCGAAAGCCCGCGCATGCGCCGGAAAATCCCGGAAGTGCTCAGCGTACACGAAATTCAGCTGATGCTGGACGCCGTGGACCTCTCCGCCCCCCAGGGCCAGCGCAACCGGGCCATTCTGGAAGTGTTGTACGCCTGCGGATTGCGGGTGAGCGAATTGGTCAACCTTCGGCTTACCCAGTTGTTTCTGGAGGCCGGCTTTTTGAAGGTATTGGGCAAAAACAACAAAGAGCGACTCGTACCCATCGGGGCAGAGGCTGTAAAATTTCTCAGAACATACCTGGAAAACGTGCGCGCACTGCAGGAAAACCTCAAAAAAGAAGCGGAAAATGTGGTATTCCTGAACCGAAGAGGCGGCAAGATGAGTAGAGTTATGGTATTTCTCATCGTCAAGGAAATGGCCGAAAAAGCAGGTATCCAAAAAAGCATCAGTCCACACACCTTCCGCCACAGCTTCGCCACCCACCTCGTTGAAGGCGGCGCCGACCTCAAAGCCGTACAGGATATGCTCGGCCATGAAAGCATCACCACCACCGAGATTTACACCCACCTGGATACAGAGTACCTCAAAGAGACCATCTATCTTTACCACCCAAGATTAAAAATGACCCATTCCCCACATTAACCCCATTAACCACATTAACCCCATTCCCCACATTAACCTCATTCCCCACATTCATGAACTATTGGCTGGTTAAATCTGAACCCGACGTTTACAGCTACGATCAACTGGTAAAAGAAAGCGTGGGCCGCTGGGATGGCGTGCGCAACTATCAGGCGCGCAACAACCTCCGCGCCATGAAAACAGGCGATCTGTGCCTGTTTTATCATTCCAACATAGGTCTGGAAGTGGTAGGCATAGCACGCGTAGCCCGCGAACACTACCCCGACCCCACGGCCGAGAAAGGCGACTGGTCCTGCGTAGACCTGGAACCCTACAAGCCATTCAAACAGGCCGTAAAACTTGCCGATATCAAGGCCAACCCTGCGCTTCAGCAACTGCTGCTGGTGCGCAACGCACGTTTGTCGGTAATGCCGGTGCAGTCTGACGAATTTTTCACCATCCTTGGTATGGGCGACACCGAACTTTGAGTCATGATTTATCAATATAACTTTGGAGGCAGGAATGTGAATCAGTTTCCCGGCGGAGGACTGGGCTGTTTTCTTTTTGCCATCCTGCTTATAGTGGGCGGCTACTACCTTTTACAGGGGCTTTATTACCTCCTGCTTTGGGCGGCCCCGGCCCTGCTGATACTGGCCGCCATCATCAACTGGCGCGTATTCCCCGATACCCTCAAAAACTGGCTCCGCACCATGGAGTCCAGCCCGGTAAGTGGGCTAATCTCCCTGGCACTGGCCATTCTGGTGTTCCCGTTTTTTTCCCTGTATCTTTTCCTGAAAGCCCTTGGCTACCGTAAACTGGAGCAAATGCGCCGCGAATTCGGCGACCGCGACGGCTATACCCGGGCAGAAGAGGAGTTCACAGATTTTGAAGAAATAGAAAGCACTCCCAAATCATCGCCAAAGGTGGAGGAGGAAATTCCCCCGCCACCTCCGGATACGCCTAAAAAGCCGCAGAATCCATACGATTCTTACTTTAATTGACGTTGGACTGTTGGACAATGGACATTGTCCAAAAGTCCATCGTCTATTTAAACACCTGCAATCCGCTGTTGTTATTGGCAACGATGAAGGTTTTTTTGCCCCCGGCGCCTCTTATCAGTGCCAGATCGCGCACGTCGCGCATGGCCCAGAATCCGCTTTGAAGGTTGTTGATCCAGGTAAAGTTGCCTTTTCCGTCGCCGGAAAGGAAGGCGCCGTTGCCGGCATCGTAGCGGCCGGTGCCTACTTCCATGCCGTATTTGTTGCCTGCCATGAGCATATCAAGCGTTCCGTCGCCGTTCAGATCTTCTACTACAATGCCCTGAATGGCGGAGGACTGCAACTGGTAAGGCAGGCTGCGGCGCACAAATTTGCCGCCCTGGTTTTCCCACCAGCAGGTTTCCAGATCGTAGGCTACGAGCTTCAAGGCATCTTTTAATTCGCCGCCCCACATTTCTTCAATGGTGGTTTGGGCGTAATTCATGGCGTACAGGTATTTCTTTTTCAGGCTGGGCATTTGTTTCACCATGATCTCCTTTTGCACCAACGGGAAATTTTTCTTGCCCTCGTACAAGGTCACAATCGGATCGAGTGTGCCGTTATTGTCGAAATCCTTGGCATAACAACTGAAAGGCGCTTCCGGACTGGCCGTAAACCGGGTGTTCAGGCCAAAGTTGCCAGTTACCAGATCCAAATCGCCATCCTGATCCAGATCGGCGGTTTCGAGGCAGAACCACAAACCATTGCTCTTGCCGAGGCCCATTTGTTCGGTCATGTTGACGAGTTTGCCGCCGTTCATTTTAAACACCGAAACCGGCATCCACTCGCCCACGGCTACCAGTTCAGCCTGCCCGTCTTTGTCGAGATCGACCCAGGCGAGATCGGTCACCATGCCGCAGCGGGTAAAATCGCCGCCCACCTGCTCCGTCACATCGGTCAGCTTGTTGCGGTCGTTGCGCAGGATCATGCTGCGGGGAGTGAGTGGCCATTTGTCGGGCACCAGACGGCCGCCCACAAATAGATCAGCATCGCCGTCGTTGTCGTAATCATGCGCCACCACGCGCAACCCTATATCGCCTGCGCCGCCCGGGAGAGTGCCGTCAGACTTACTGAAATTACCCTTGCCGTCGTTCAGGTACAGGCGGTTTTGCCAAAGCTTGTCGCGCCCCTGCGCCGGAGCGTCAAAGCCGCCGCTCACCACAAACAGGTCCAGATCCTGGTCGCCGTCAAAATCAAAGAACACGGCCCCGTGATCTTCGTAGATCCTTTCCGATTCCCAGAGCGACTGATTGGTAGCTTTGAAGTTGCCATCGGGGGTTTGTACGAACAGTGCCGCCGGCATTGTGAAGGCATTACCTACAAAAAAGTCCTCCAGGCCATCTCCGTTCACATCGGCTTTGGCGGTGATCGGCCCCAGTTCGCTTTCCATCCAGACCATGAGCGGGTAATTCTCAAAGTCGTTGAATCTGTTCTCCTTGTGTACAAAATTCAACCCCGCGCTGCCTGTTTTTTCGCTCATAAGCGTCTGAGCGGGCGGAGCGGGGATCAGGGAAGCCACATAACCGCTGGCATTGGTCCAGTCGAGTTGCAGTCGCTGATTGGCAGGCACATTGGTCAGCACCTGGGTTTTGCCGTCGGGCCAGCGCACGCTCAATTTGGCAATTTGAGATTCCTGCCCCAAGCCGAAGTGTATCAGGTGTTCGGAGCTGGAGAAGATACCCCGGTTAGGGCTGATTTCCTGGAACTGCAACTGACCGTTGCCGTATTCGATCAACACTGAGGCGCCTACTGCAAACGGATTTTGCGGGCTACCCTTGAGTTTTGCCTGAATATAGTTGCCTTTGTTTTGTTCGCGGGCGAGATTCTTAAACACAAAAGCCGGATCCTCAAGGTTGTTCACCACCAGATCGAGGTCGCCGTCCAGATCGAGGTCGGTCCAGGCTGCTCCGCACGACCAGGTCGCTTTCATGGTGGCCCATTCGCCGCTTTTGTCCTCGAATTTCCAGTTGCCTTTGTTTTGAAACAGGAAATCCCGGATTTTGTAGGAAGGCACGGAATTCAGGTAGTCGTCGAGTGTTTTGAATTCCTGCAGAATTTGCTGGGTGGACTTGCTTTTGCGCATGTCCTTCATGAAATCGGCGTGGTCAATGTGGTGAATTTCCCGGCGATAGCCGTTGCTCACATAGATATCGCGCAGACCGTCGTTATCATAATCGGCCACCAGGTTGCTCCACGACCAGTCGGTGCGGTACACGCCGGCCTGGCAGGCTACATCGCTGAACGTACCGTTGCCGTTATTGCGCTGGAGCACATTGTGGGTAACGGGCTCCATGATGCCGTTTTGTATCAGTGAAAGGTAAAGGCTGTTGGTATTGGAAATTTTCAGGGTTTTGTGCCGGTAGTTGGTCACCGGCATCATGTCGACCGCATAAATATCCAGCAAGCCGTCATTGTCGAAATCTGAAATGTCCGTACCCATGGAAAACTGGGTATTGTGCCGGATTCTTTTGGTCAGTTCATCCGTAAATACGCCCTTTCCGTTGTTGATGTAAAAAAGGTCGGGCTGTAAAAAGTCGTTGGCAGCATACACATCCGGGGCGCCGTCGCGGTTCAAGTCGCCTACCGATACACTCAGGCCGAAGCTGCGGTTCCAAACACCCGCCTGCTGGGAAACATCTGCGAATTTTCCGCCGTCATTGCGATAAAAACGGTCGGAATCGAGCGCGTCTTTCGGGCTCAAATTAGGGATCACATTGCCATCCGGACCTACTTTCGACTCTACCCGGTTGGCATACACCATATCCTTGGGGTAATTGAGCAGGTAGAGGTCCAGGTCACCGTCGCCATCGCTGTCGAAGAAATTGGCCCCGGTGCTGGCGCTCATGTCGTCAAGGCCATACTCCTTAGCTTTTTCGGTAAATGTCAGGTTGCCGTTGTTGATGTACAGCTTGTTGCGGCGTTCGTCGTTTTCAAACGGACCGGCGCGACAAACATAGAGGTCGAGAAAGCCGTCGGCATTGATATCCACGGCTGCCGCGGCCGTTTCGAAGCCCTCCTCCGATTGGAGTCCGGCAGCCTGTGTGATGTCTTTGAATTTGAGATTTCCGAGATTCTGATAAAGCCGGTTCTGCCCGTTGGTACAGATGAAGTAGATGTCCGGCAGGTTGTCGTTATTGAAATCGCCCACTGCCACGCCACCGCCGTTGTAGATATTGATGTTAGTGGCGAAGTTATTGGCTTTGGTTTCTACAATGAGGTTCTGAAAGTCAATCCCGGTTTCATCTGCTTCAAGCAGTTGCAGCAGCGGCGATTTGGCCACCAGGGTTTCTTCCACGCCATGCATGGTTCCCGGTTGGTAATCCCCGGTTTCTTTCGGCCAGAATTTCCAGGCGGCTACTCCTGCTGCAACGAGCGCCAGACCAATCCAGAGCAGGCGTTTGGGGAATGGTTTTTTGGCAGCGGACTCGGATTTTGGACTTTTCGGGATCTTTTTCGACTGTTTATTCATCTCGGATGGTGGCATTTGAAGCGCAAAAATAGTATCTTCGAGCGGTTTGCGCTATGCCTTTGCCATCGATCTGCCTTTAGGCCACATTATTCTTGATCAGAGCCTCATCTTCCTTCTTTGGGCGCTTTTTGAAAAATTTAGGGTTCACCACCAGAAGTCCGAAAGATTCGCCTTCCTCCTTGGTGCGTTTGGCATGGTGTGCGCCATGAGCGCGAAGAATGGCCCGGCTGTAGGGGTTGTCTAATTGTTTAAACCAGGAAAAACGACGGTGGATGTACACATCATGGATGAGGAAATACGTGAGGCCGTACAGCGAGATGCCCACCCCTACAAAGAACAGCCAGAAATGCGGTGTGGCACTGCCCGTGATGTAACAAATCATGCTTGGAATGGCAAAAACCAGAAAAAAGCGGTCGTTTTTCTCAAAAAAACCTTCCTTTTCGTGTTTGGGCTGGTGGTGATCCTCATGCCATTTCCACAAAAAGCCATGCATCACATACTTGTGCGTAAACCAGGCCATAAATTCCATGCCGATATAAGCGGCCAGTGTTACGAGGGTATAAATTAACCAGCTAGGCATTGTTGTATCGTTTTAATTGGCCTGAAAAACAGCAAAACGGTCACATTGTTCAACGTGGAATGCCGCGGATTTTTTGGAATACGTCATCCCAATTATATTTGCTGTGTTCATCCACCTACCCAACCTATCCTCCTTATGATCAGACCACTACTCTTTTCTGTACTTTTTATTTTTACCCTGTCTGTCCTTAGCGCCCAGGACGAACATTCTTTCCAGTGGCGCTATGAATCCGAACTCGGCGCGCCGATGATTCAGCTGGATGTCCTGCCGCTGGACGACCGCGGTTATGTATTGTCAGGACTTGTACAAAGCCCTGTGGGCAGCGCCTTTTACTACCCATATCTCTGCCGGGTAGATTGCCAGGGCAAGGTATTATGGGCCAAAACCTTCAACCAGGCCACTGAATCGGCCAATAATGTGAGCGGCCGGGTGCTGCAGATCTCTGAAACCGATTTCGTGCTGGTAGGCAATGTGGGCTTCTTCTTTACCACACCGCGCAACGACATCTTTCTGGCCCGCGTAACCGGCGACGGCAATGTAGTCTGGACGCGCCGCATAGGCGGAGGAACCAATAACCAGGACGTGGCACAAGCGGCCATCATTACTTCCGACGGCAACATCGTGATTGCCGGCCAAACGGGCTCCTGGGGCACCGATGCCGGCTCTGCCAATACCTACACCGATCAATACTTTATGAAAGTGAGTCCGGCAGGCAACATCCTCTGGACCCGCACTTTGGGCAATAAAAATGCCGTGGATCGCTCGTTCGACATCATTGAGCTGCCCGATCAAAGCCTGGTGGCGGCAGGATCCTACATCCATACCGGCGGCACTTTTTACGCCAATCTGGTAAAGATGGACAAAAACGGCACGGTGCTTTGGCATAAAGTATTCGGCGAGGGTACCATTCCGCAGGCTAACCACGCCTACGGAGTGCTGGCCACTTCCGACGGTGGCTTGCTGGTGACGGGCTCTTCCACCAATTTGCAAACCAATTTCCAGGGGTACAGCGATTTCCTGGTCCTAAAAACCGATGCCGACGGAGAAGTGCTGTGGTCGCGCGTGGTGACCGGCGGCGGACCGGATTCCTTTGAAAATGCCAGCAATGCTGTGGAAAAACCCAATGGCGACCTGGCCATCATGTGCGCCACCAACTCCTTTCCTACGGTGGGTTTTGTGGGCAACAAATATGCGGTGCTGAGTTTATCGGCCGGCGGGGCTCTGCTCAACCTCAAAACCTACAATCTGGGCAGCTCGCACTATCCGCGCTTCCGCGCACACCCGCAGGAGAACAGCTTCCTGATTCAGGGCTTTACCAACTGGACCGGCTACGGCGGTAACGGCAATCGCTTCGATCCGCTGCTCCTCAACCTGGACGCCGATTTTGAAGTAACCTGCAATTTCAGCGATTTCACGGGCTTCACTTCACTTTTCAATCCGGCTTTCGATTTCGACGATGCGCCGGGCGTGCTCGGCGTGGGCGGCGCGGTGGTGAACGACCTGGCAGACGCCTCCGATTTCGCCATTAAACAAAACATAATCTGTGAATTCCGGCCTTACGAGAGCTGCTCCCTGTTCACGGCAACAGAAGAGGTGGACGCGCAACCATCCGAATTCGCTGTGTTTCCTAACCCTGCGCGTGCCGGCTCTTATGTTTCCCTGCGCTGGACGCATCCCGGAGTGGAAGAAATCACGCTCGTGGATGCAGGCGGCCGCATTATCCGCCGCCACTACCCCGTTCCCGGCGCCGACAATCTGGAGCTAAAAACCGAAGCGCCCGGCCTGTACTGGGTATATTTCCAGGCAAAAGGCACAAGAAACGTGGAGAAACTGGTGGTGTATTGATTTAAACGGTGGACGGTAGACGGCTTACGGTGGACGGCCGTCTACCGTAAGCCGTCTACCGTAAGCCATCCACCGTCAACCGTCTAAAATCCGACACACAGCGCAGCACGCTGGGAATGCCGTCAAATTCCTCCGGATGGTGGGTGGTGGTGAGGATGATGGCTTTCATGCCGGCATTCAGGGCGGTTTTAGCCCCGGTGGGCGAGTCTTCAAACACCAGGCATTGCGCATAAGGCACACCCAGCTGATCGGCTACTTTGAAAAACACTTCCGGCTCGGGTTTGCCTTTAGCCACGTCTTCGGCGTGCACCACCGCCCGGAAATAATGCCGGATCCGGAGCTGATCCAGCACAAAATCCACATTTTCTTTCGGCGCAGCCGTGCCTATGCCCATGGGGATACCTGCCGTGTGAGCAGCCTCCAGGAACTCCGGCAAACCGGGCAGCAACTTCAGTTCCGGCAGAAAAATAGACCGGTACCAGGCCTCTTTTTCCGCAGAAATCCGCTCGCTTTCTTCCCGCGACATACCCGGAAACAAACGTTCAATGATCTCTACATTTTTGCCATGACAGGTGGCCTTCACCTCCTCCAGCGTGAAATCCAGTCCGTATTTAGCCAGCGTCATCTGCCAGCCCCTGTGGTGGGTCATCATGTTATCCACCATTGTTCCATCCATATCGAAAATAAAAGCCATGAGAGTGCGCGAGTGTGCGGGTGTTTGAGTGTGCGAGTGTTCGAGTTGGCGCTGCGCCTGGGATTCACACCAGCGGCTCTCCGAAGGAGAGTACCGCCTTAAAAACTTAGTGCCTTAGTGCCTTTGTGTCCTCCTTCGTGCCTTTCCCCCCACAAAGGACGCGAAAGACGCGCAGTTTTACCCTCCCAATATTTATACCCACAGTATCTTTCGCCGTCAACCCTAAGGCATCCACCGTAAGTCGTAGGCCGTAAGTCGTCCACCGTAGGCCGTAAATCGTACATCGTAAGTCGTAAGTCGTACATCGCAAGTCGTAAGTTTCAATGATCCCGTTTTCCATGCGTTTGATCTATGCCTTTTTCCGGGTGCTGACCTGGTTGGGGCTGAATGTTTTTTATCGCCGACGCCTGGTGGTGGCGCGGGAGCTGGCCCGTTTTGAGGGGCCGGCCATTGTGGTGTGCAACCACCCATGCACCCTGATGGATCCCCTGAATGCGGGTTTGCAAATACGGCAGGAGATGTATTTTCTGGCTAATTACGGTTTGTTCAAACATCCGGTAAGCGCCTGGTTTTTCTCCAGGTTGTTCTGCATACCGGTGAAACGCAGAGAGGATGTGGCAGAGGGGGAGGCCCGGGACAATGAAGCAGCATTTGAGGCCTCGTTCCGGCATCTGGAGCAGGGCGGGGTGCTGTTTATAGCGGCAGAGGGCGTGAGCTGGATGAACCGCTATGTGCGCCCTTTTAAAACCGGCGCCGCCCGCATAGCCCTGGGGGCCGAGCGCCGGAACAACTGGCAACTGGGCGTAAAGATCATCCCCGTGGGCCTGACCTATGAGGCGCCCCGACTTTTCCGAAAACGAGTGGTAGTGGAATACGGTGCGCCGATAGACCCCAGGCCCTGGGCCGATGCCTACCTGCAGCAGCCCGAACAGGCCATAGACGATTTCACCGAAACCCTGCGCCGGCGCGTGGAAGCCCTCACCCTGGATTCCCGGCAGGAGAGTCGCGATGTCTGGGTGGAGCAAATGATGGTCATTGCCCGGCAAACCCTGGAAAAAGAGCAGGGCCTATCGGCCAAAGAAGCCTATTTGCGACTCAAAACATTTCTGCAGCAGCATGCCGACGACGAAGCGCTGGTGCAACAAACCGCCCGCTATTTTGAGGAGCTCCGGGAAGCCGGGCTGACCCACGAAGGGGTGACCACCCGTCGCAGCCATGCCTGGCAATTGCTTCTTTTGTGGCCCTTTTTCCTGCTTGGCTACGCCTTTTGGTTCCTGCCCTGTTACCTGCCGCTTTTGCTGTGCAAAAAAATGAACATTTACCCCGGTTACGACAGCAATATCAAAATGCTGGCCGGACTGATCACCTTCCCCCTGGCCATCTGGGGCGGCTGGGAACTGGTATTTGCCATGAGCGGTCAATCCTGGATGGCCTGGCTCTCCCTGCCGATCTGGGCAGCGCTGGGCTATGCAGCGGAATACTTTCAGGACCTTTGGAAGCTCTGGCGGGAGGTGCAAAAGGCGAGGGGGTATGAGCGGGATATCCCGGTATTGCGGGAAATACCGGAAAGGTTGTAGTGATATTAGGAAGATGAATTAATCCCCCTCCTCTCTGTAACATTCCAATTGCCGATATCCGACATTTCTGCCATTTGTTTTTAATTTAACTTGTTGAATAGGGGCTGTTGAATATCTTTGTTTCACTGAACCTGAAAGAACCTGTTGCGCCTCCCGGTGCAACACTGTTCATCAAGACCGTAGGCTTCCGTATAATCCGAATTTTTTAGGGCATATTTTGAGTAAATTCAGTAGCGCAGCCCGCTCTTATTTTCCATATTTTGCAGGTGTAGTTTGTAATAGGCTGGTTCGTACCGTATTTGTGATTGCCGGATTAACTGGTTGAGTGTTTAGGTTCAAATTGT
>JADZFI010000108.1 GCA_020850025.1 Saprospiraceae bacterium | reverse complement strand
TGCCTTCGGCAGATATGAAAATGGTGTTCCAGGGCAAATCCGCCCATGAACTGGCCAAACAGCTGATGGACCCCAAACAAAACGGAAATAAAACCAGGGAGCAACTGCTGGCCCACGTCACAGATCCCCTCGTGCTTGTAGCCTGGAACCCCGGTGAAGGCCGCGCACTGCCCCCCATCAGTCATCAGACATTTGCCGAGGCGTGGACTACCTGGATTGAATATGGTGCGTATGCGCCGCCGGCTCAATAAGCAGGGCGACCGCGAGGGTCGCCCCTACGTAAACCCTTCAAAATCATCACACATCGGCGGCTGAACCCGCCGGTACATCAAACCCTTCAAACAACGGCGGCTAAACCCGCCGGTACATCAAACCCTTCAAACATGGATACCCTTTCCCGAAGAAAATTCCTCAAAGCTGCCGGTTTGTCGGGCTCCGCACTTTGCCTGGGCTATTATTTCCCTGCAGGCGCCGGGATCGTCAAGGTGCTGGATGCAGCAGAGGATAGCGCAGCTGTAGAAATGAATGCCTGGGTTCGCATTGACACCTCGGGCAAGGTCACTTTGTATTGCCATCGCGCGGAGATGGGGCAAGGGGCCTTTCAGGCTGTTCCGCAGATCATTGCGGAGGAGTTGGAGGTGAACCTGAACGAAGTGGAGGTGCTGTTTGCCCAGGGCCATCCCAAAAAATACGGCAGTCAGGTAACAGGTGGCAGCTCTACGGTGCGCACCAAATACAAGGATTTGTTGAAACTGGGCGCTTCCGCCCGGGAAATGCTGATAGAAGCCGCCAGCCGAAAATGGGGGGTGTCTGTTCAGGAATGTTATGCCGAAGGCGGACATGTGATGCACCGTCCCACCGGCAGAAAATTCCATTACGGGGAGCTGGTGCTCGAGACCTCCAAACTGGAAGCGCCCAAGGAGGTTAAACTAAAGTCGCGCTCGGAGTACAAACTCATCGGAAAGCCGCTCCGCCGACTGGATACGCCGCTGAAAACCAATGGCGCCGCGGTGTTCGGCATTGATAAAAAGCTTCCCGGCATGTTGTACGCTTCGGTGGAGCGTTCCCCGCGCCTGCGCGGCGTGGTCAAAAGTTTCGACGACTCGGCGGCGCGAAAAGTGCCGGGCGTTAAACATGTTTTTAAAGTGCGCATGATGGTGTTCAATACCTTCCGGGAAGGTATTGCCGTAGTGGCTACCTCCACCTGGGCGGCCATGCAGGGCCGCAGGGCGCTGAAAGTGGAGTGGGACGATTCCGGGTTTGAGCATCTGAATACCGAAGAGATATACCATCGCCACCGGGCCGCACTGGCCGCCAAAGAGGGCCTGTCTTTCCGCAAAACAGGCGATCCGGACACCGTGCTTCAACAAGCTGCCCAAAAACTGGATGTGGTGTACGAAACCCCCTATCAGGCGCATTTTTGCATGGAGCCGCTGAATTGCGTGGCGCATTACCAGAAAGATAAAATTGAAATATGGGGTCCCATTCAGGGGCCCGACTGGATCCAGCGACACATCAGTGCGGAGATGGGGGTGCCCAAGGAAAATGTGATTGTCAACATGACCTTTCTGGGAGGCGGATTCGGGAGAAAAGCCTTTACAGATTACACCCATGAGGCGGTGGTGATCTCTAAAGAAATCAATGCCCCGGTTCAGGTGGTTTGGACCCGCGAAGACGACGCCACCCAGGGGCCGTTCCGGCCGGGTATTTCCTATCGTTGCGAGGGAGCAGTGG
The DNA here is from genome assembly GCA_020850025.1 of Saprospiraceae bacterium. Classification (GTDB taxonomy): domain Bacteria; phylum Bacteroidota; class Bacteroidia; order Chitinophagales; family Saprospiraceae; genus M3007. The sequence goes on along the minus strand of JADZFI010000108.1, from coordinate 2,384 downwards.
TTAATGGAGAGATCGGCGCGTTCAAAGTGCGGATGGCCGGCCAAAACATCGGCCATTGGGATGGCGGCAGCAGGGAAGAGCCAAACGACAGTATCACGGAAGGCTTCCTGCCGGCTTATTTCGATGGCATCAAACACCTGAGCTTTGCAGATGTGCCCTTTGAAACGCCCATCCCCGTCATGTGGTGGCGCTCTGTGTATGCCTCCACCAACGGCTTTGCTTTTGAAAGTTTTATGGATGAACTGGCCGTGAAGGCGGGCAAAGATCCGCTGGCGTTCAGAAGGCAACACCTCATGCCGGACGCCCGCACCCAGCGCCTTATGGATAAGCTCGAAGAAATGTCCGGCTGGAAAAACCGAGTTAAAGGCTACGGCGTGGCCATTACCGAGTGCTTTGCCAGCACCGTAGGGCATGTGGTCAAGGTGTCCAGGCATCCTGAGGGTGGCATCAAAATAGACAAGGTATGGACCGTGATGGATTGCGGTTGGTACGTGAATCCGGATACCATAAACGCTCAGATAGAAGGCTCGGTAGTGATGGCCCTGGGCGCCGCGACCAAGCACGAGACCCTTTTTGAGGATGGCAAAGCGGTGCAGCGGAATTTTTACAATTACCCGATGCCCATGATTGTGGACATGCCTGAAATAGAGGTGCACATTATGGAGAACAATGAAAATGCGGGAGGCGTAGGAGAGCCGGCCTTGCCCCCATTCGCCCCGGCACTCACCAACGCTATTTTTGATTTGACAGGCACGAGAATTCGGAAATTACCCTTTGATATGGCCAATGTATAGTGGTTTTGAAAAAAGATGGTGTATCACTAAAATCATCAAAATTACGCTAATCACAGTCCGGCCATGAAAGAGTTAAAGGACATCGTGCTGGCCTATGAAAAGGCGGTTTTGCAACAGAAAAAATCGGTGCTGGCGACGGTCGTTCAGGTAATTGGCTCCTCGTACCGTCGGCCCGGCGCGAGAATGCTGGTTACGGAGGATGGGGCCATCACCGGGGCCATTAGCGGCGGATGTCTGGAAGGGGATGCCCTGCGCAAAGCGCAAATGGCCATTTACCAGCAGCAAAACAGACTGGAGATTTACGATACCACCTCGGAAGAAGACCAAAACCTGGGCATACAGCTGGGCTGCAACGGCATTGTGTACATCCTGTTCGAGCCACTCCGCCCGGATGCCCCCGACAACCCTGTTTTGTTGTTGAAAAAGGTGGTTCGGGAGCGCAAAAATGCCGTTTTGGCTACTTTTTTTCAACCGGAAAGAAGGGCAGAACAGCCTGGAACCCGTTATCTGTTTTATGCAACAGACGCCGATTCCATTACAGACACCCACCTGAAATCCGATGTGCCGGACATTTTCAGGCAGCAGACCTCTGCGGTCAAGTCTTATCCGGAATACAGCGTTTCCTATCAGTTTGTACCGCCCGCGGTGCAGCTCATTGTGGTGGGCGCCGGCAACGATGTTCAGCCCCTCACGGAAATGGCCGCCATGCTGGGCTGGCAGGTAGTGGTAAGTGATGGCCGCCCGGGCTACCCCACGCCGGCGCGGTTCCCCAAGGCGCATCAGGTATTGGTAGCCAAACCCGGTGAGCGCTTGCCGGGCATCACCCTGGATGAACGCAGCGCGGTAGTCTTGATGACCCACAATTACCCGCACGATCTGGCGGCGCTGGAAACCTGGATACAAACAGAATGTCCGTACATTGGGGTGCTGGGGCCAAGGAAAAAGCTCGTCAAAATGCTCGAAGAACTGGAGGAGCGCGGGGTGGATGTTTCAGCCAAAAACAAGCTCTACGGTCCTATAGGTTTAGACATAGGCGCAGAAACGGCTGAAGAAATTGCGTTATCCATCATGGCAGAGATAAAAGCCGTGTTTTCAGGTCGGGCGGGTCTGTCGTTGAGAGACCGGGTATTGGAGATTCATACACGGGAGTGAATAGTTTTGGCTTATGGTTTTTACTGTCGGGGTGACTGCCAGTCACCCCGACAGTAAAAACCACAGTAAAACCCACGAGCCAAAACTCAACTGTTCTGCCAGTCTATTAAAAAATGATCAATACCGCCCTCATCCTACTAGCTGCCGGCCAATCTGCCCGCCTAGGTCGGCCCAAGCAACTGCTCCGCTTTAGGGATAAAACTCTTTTGCAGCATACCATTGATGAGGCCCTTCAGGCAGGAGCGTCGCCAGTGGTGGTGGTTACCGGCGCCCGGGCAGAGGAGATCGCTGCAACGATAGATCAGCAAGCAGTAGAGCTTGTTTTTAATGCTCAATGGCAAGAGGGGAAAGGCAAGGGGATTGCGGCCGGAGTGCGGAAAATTGTGGGGGATCATCCGGAGGTAACACAAGTCATCCTCTCTGTTTGCGATCAGCCAT
>JADZFI010000107.1 GCA_020850025.1 Saprospiraceae bacterium | reverse complement strand
TCATACTGAAAAACCCGTAAGCGGCGCTACCGTGCTGAATTCGGCCACCGGTTTCAGCATCATCACCAGTGCCGACGGCATTGCCGCTTTCGATATGCGCCAGGAAGAATGTGCGGATTTCTCCACAGCCAAAAAGGGATACGACATGGCCCTGGCCAATGGCTGTGCCGCCCGGGAAAACGGGCAGACTACCCGCCTGGAAATCGGATTGAACAAAACAAGCAATTTCAGTGTGCAGGGCATTGTGTTCGACATGCGCGACGGCTTTCCCGCCCTGGGCGCCCGAGTGGTTTTGAGCAATGATTGCGGCAAATCTGCCCCACAGCCCCTGGTTACCGGCCCCGACGGCAGGTTCAAATTCCGGCTGGATAAAAATTGCTGTTACACCCTCCGGGTAGAAGCAGAGGGGTTTATTACGGCCGTAGCCGACGGTATTTGCACCAAAAGTCAAACCCTGCACGCTGTTCAGCGCGTTAACCTGAACCTGGAACCTTATCGCGATCGCGAAGGATTCATTGTGGAAATCCCGAATCGTGAGATTCTCTCCACTGGGCCGAGATACAACGAAAGAACCGGCTTGTACGAAAATGCCGACGGCAGCCCGGCCACCTTCGAACTGGGTGAAGGTATTTCTGTAAAAGAAGGGGTATTGTTCGATAACGGGGCGCCAAGCAAGCCCAGAGAGAGCGACTGGGAGCGCAGTCAGGACGGATATCTGGTGAATTTGTACTACAATTTTAACGATATCCAGCCCAATGAGGCCTCCATGCCCGAATTGAGAAAACTGCTCAAAACCCTGCTGCAGAATCCCAATATGGCCGTTGAAATTGCCTCCCATACCGATGCCCGAGGTTCAGACGAATATAATCTGGAGCTTTCCCAGCAAAGGGCACAGGCGGTGGTTGACTGGCTGGTGGCGCAGGGCATTTCCGAAAACCGCCTTACCCCGAAAGGATACGGTGAAACACGCCTGGTGAACCATTGCGGCAATGGAGCCGATTGCAGTGAAGAACAACATCAGCTCAACCGCCGCACCGAGTTCAGGATTAAACGCAAAGTAGAGGGAAAAGTGCCAAAAAGATAGGTTATAACGGCCAATGCTCCGGCAATCCCAGCTCCTCCGCTATTTCCCGCGTTGGCTTAAACGACCAAACAAACTCCAGCACCAGCCGGCCATCTTCTCGGAAGTCCATGAAATAATCCTCGTGCAATTTCTCCGCCTTTTTGAGCAACGTTTGCAGGCGTTTCACCATATAAGGCGCCAGGGTATCGCTTCTGCGATCCGGAAACTTTCGGATCATACCCTCATGCAGCCGGATGGCCTCCGCCATCATGAAAAGCGCCAAAATCACCTCCCCGGCTTTGTCTTTGGTAGCCTGTACGTGTTCGGTAATGCGGGCATTCCAGTGCCGCAGGTACAATAAAAGATAACCAGGTGTAAGGTATTCCTTGGCTGCCTCAGCGAGGTTTGCGGCAATATCATCGCGCAGCGCATTGGCGCGTTCATCGCGGGTTTCACCGCCCTCCATCAATTCAAATACCAGCCGGCGCACCAGCTTTTCATCCTTGGCAACCAACCGTAGCAACAGCTTATCCTTCTCAGCCACCGGCATCTTTGCTATGGCGGCTTTTAATTGTTCGTCAAGTTTTGGCATGACGCAAAATTAATGTCCAATTTCCAATATCCAATGTCCAAATGGTGCAGCGGCAGAGCGTACACTGCATCCCAACAACAAGAGCCGCCCCGGTTCACCCGGAGCGGCTCTGATATTATGGTGAAGAATGTACCCGCGTCATTTTTGTTATTCCACCCATCACCCACATTCCCCCCATTAATCACATTCCCCCCATTACTTCCCCGCATCCAGCTCATCTTGCCACTTCTTCAACTCCTCCCATTTGCCTTCAGCAGCCATGCCTGCCTGTGCAGGCCAGGTACCCGGGTCGTGGATTTGATAGCTGGGGCCGGCGGCGTCGAGGATTTCCTTAATGCGGTCCACCGAAGTTTCGGAGAGCGCTTCCCAGGTTTTGATACCCGCATTGTGCAGCAATTCTTCAATTTTCGGACCGATGCCTTCCACGATCTTCAGATCGTCCCATTTCCATTTTTTACCGGCGAAGGTGATGCTTGCAGGATGTGCCGCTGCGGCTTTTTTGCCTCCTGCTGCCAGGGCAACCACCTGTTCTTTAAGGGCCATACGCTCGCCGTCGGCCATGATAAGGTCGTTTCTGAGTTTTTTAATTTGCTCAGATTTGGCTTCGCCATCGGCCTCGCAGGCGGACAGTTTCATGCGCACATCGGTGATTTCTTCCGTCAGGGTGCTCACGCGGCCGCTCAATTCTGTTACCTGATCGCGCAGGGCGCCTACTTTGTAATAGGCCCTGGCCGCCAGCCAGCCCAGGATGAAAGGTATGATACAAAGGGCCAGGGCAGTGGGGAGATTGTCCCAGATACTGCAATTCAAAAGGATATAGGACACCATGGTGTTGGTTAAGTTGATAGGTTAACGGTTTACGGTGATCACTACGCGGCGGTTCTGGTGGCGGCCATCCTCGGTATCGTTAGGGGCCACCGGTTCAGATTCGCCTTTGGAGTTGGTAGTGATACGAGATGCGGCAATGCCATTGCCGGTCAGGATTTTAGCCACAGATTTGGCCCGGGCAGCGCCGAAGGCCATATTGCTTTCGTCTGAGCCTACATCATCTGTGTGGCCTACGACGACAAAGGTGGCATTCGAGGCCTTGTGCTTCTCGCACAACTCCTTGAGGTAGGCATCTACCTTTGGATCGCTTTCCTTTTCCGTTGAATTGTAGGGGAAGAGCAGGATTACATCCTTATCTGACTCAATAATGGCGCTGTCTTCTTTTTTGAGCACCATTTTCAGCCAGGAGAATTCGGCACTTTCCTTAGGCGCGGAGCCTTCGGCCAGCCCGTCGTCCACCAGTTTGGCCATCAACTTAACGCGGTTGGCCGGAATTTCCGGCGCCAGCATATCCCGAATGGCGGCAGCACGGGCAAGGGCAAGTTTCTCGCCATCGGTTTCGCCCTTGCGGTAAAAGCCGGTAATCACCAGCGTATCGCCCTGGCCACCTCTTTTGAGTAGTGCACTCTTCCAGTCGGGGAATTTGTTGTCGGGCACGGGTTGGGCGGCATTCCAGGCAAAAAGCGGAGCGCCACTGGTTTCCGTGGCCGTCGTGGCAGCCGCGGCGCCGTCGCAGCACTGGCATACATTACAATGCCAGTGGTAACAGCACCAGGCCGTGTAACCTGCAAATAGCAGGCCGATGAGCCAAAGTGGAATTTTCATGTGTAATCGTTTTGTCGTTTTGTACTGTTTTATTTTGACAAATATCTAAAACAAAAAACAATAATTTACTCAAACACATAAAAAGTTTTTTTGAGGTATATTACGATATTGACGGGGTGACTGCCAGTCACCCCGTCAATATCGTAATATACCTCAAAAAAACATGAGCCATCCCCCAGATTCGGGGAATGACTCATGTTACAGCACTTTGGTCAGGGCTTGGGGCTTACTTTTCGTCGTAGTTGTAAGGCAGGATCTTGGCGTCTTTTACCGTAGAGAGCGTCATCAGCGTCTTCAGCCGCTCAATTTCTTCGATCTGGCTGATGGTTTTGAACAACAGCTGCTCGTATGTCGGGATATCGCGGCAAATGATCTTCATCAGGAAATCAGCCTCGCCGGTGATGATGTAGCATTCGGTTACTTCATCAATCTGGGAGATCTTTTCCAGGAAACTGTTCAGGGCGTTTTCACGCTTCCATGCCAGAGAAACCAGCACAAAGGTTTTCACGTTCAGGCCCATTTGTGTTGGGTTCACGTGAGCATGGTAGCTCTGAATGATATCGCTTTGCTCGAGTTTTTTTACGCGCTCAAGGGTTGGGGCAGGGGAGAGACCGATCTTTTTTGAAAGGTCGAGGTTCGTGATCTTGCTGTTCTCTTGCAGGATTTTCAGGATCTTCAAATCAATTTTATCCAATTTCTCTGACATACTCGCGTAGTTTGGGTGTGAAATATTATTTTGGCTCAAAAAGTTGGGCAAAGATAGGGCAGCGCAAAATGATGTGCAAGAAAATCAGGGTCAAACCTCTGTAAATTTTGTTAACAAAGCGTTTTTATCAGATGCTGGTCTTTGAAGATAAATCCTTTTTGCCAATTCTCGGTCTTTGGGCCAATAAAAATTTTCCGAAATGGTCCTTTCATCTATTTTTGAATGGTAGAGCTTGTTAAAGTAGATGGGAGGTATAATAAAGCCAAATAAAAGAAAAGTGATGGGGGCTTTGGGTTAATAAATGCTGGGGAGATGTGTTTGCCGCTGGCACCATATAAGCTCTTATCTTCAATTGTAAGCGAGCCGGAGTGCCCGGCGCAGCGACCCTTCCCCTTTGAAGGGGGGTAGGTGGGAAGACAGCGCACGTATCCATTGATCAGTGTGAGTTGTCATCCTGACGGGATCCGTCCGCTCTAAGTGCGCGTACCACGTGATTGTGGCTTCCAGGTTTGGCCTCTTGCGAGGCCTGTTTTGCAATATGGCGTTTGTTGCTACAAACGTTTGGCCTCTTGCGAGGCCTGTTTTGCAATATGGCGTTTGTTGCTACAAACGTTTGGCCTCTTGCGAGGCCTGTTCGCTGCGCCTGGGATACAATCTCCGCCGCTTGATGCAGCCTGGGAGGCCGGCAGTGAATTCATCGGCATACAAATCTACCGTCCTCTAACCTTAGATCTTGAGCTGGAGGTGTACATACTCATCCTTCCTTTATTATAAGGTGTAAAAAAACTTCAGCCCTAAAACGCCTGCCAATGCGAGAATCTGCCGTTAAACGGTGAGATATGGACTATTTTTCTCCAAAATACCCCCGGTCAAATCGCCCTCAAAAACTTTTTTCCATTTTTTTTAAAACCTGTTTGGAAAATTAATTCAACTATTTCTACCTTTGCGTCCGCTTTCGGAAAGAGGTGCTCAAAATTAAGTTTTGTTTAAGCCGTCCGAAAAGCTCGAAATTGAAATTTTAAAGTACACAAGAGGTAATGAATCAGAAAATTCGCATCAAACTCCGGTCTTACGACTACAACTTGGTAGACAAGTCTACCGAGAAGATTGTAAAGACTGTGCGTGCGAGTGGAGCCGTTGTAACTGGCCCGATTCCGCTGCCCACCGAGAAAGAAGTGTTTACCGTGCTCCGCTCTCCGCACGTAAACAAGAAAGCTCGTGAGCAGTTCCAGTTGCGCACCCACAAGCGCTTGATTGAAATCTACACACCGACTCAAAAGACGGTGGACGCTCTTTCCAAGTTGGAACTGCCGAGCGGCGTTGACATTCAAGTCAAGCTTACTTAATCGCCATAGCCTCGGCGTAGGCGGTCTGGCTGATTTCTTCAGTCTGACAATCTCCCAACCAAGGTGGCGCAGGTAAATCTCCAGCGCATTATTTGATTCTAATTGTTTGTGGTTTCCGGTAGTGGTCAAAGTGTTCCGGTTTTTCCGAATAACTGCCACTTCCGTAAGCGGTTCCGCCAGACGGAAATTCGCTTTTCGTGTATCTACACGTCCGGGAATCACGCCAACGAAAAATAAGTCGTTCAACACATAAAATTCTGACGAACGTGAACGGTCTGATTGGCAAAAAACTGGGTATGACCAGCATCTACGACACCAACGGTAAAAACGTTGCGGTGACGATCATTGAAGCTGGCCCTTGCACCGTAACTCAGGTGCGTACCGAAGACAAGGACGGCTACACAGCCCTCCAGCTGGCTTACGGCGATCGTAAAGCCAAAAACACTCCC
>JADZFI010000106.1 GCA_020850025.1 Saprospiraceae bacterium | reverse complement strand
TTTCCGGTTTGGACAGCGCTGCAATTCTAACCAGATACGGCTGTCCTGTTTTGGCTGCGGGCATGGTACTGTAAACCACCGGCGCCACAGGTTCCGGTTCTTTTATTTTGACCGTTCTTGGCGCATTTGGGTCGGCCTGAGGAAGCAGGTGTTCTTTAATTTCCGGATCATCGGCTCGCTCAGTGATGATGTTTACATCAGTAAATCCTCGCACCATGGCAATTTTTTTGGCTGACTCTGCATCCGCATAGTTTTTCCAAATACCCATTCTTACTTTGGTATAACCATTCTCTGTTTTGGAATAGAGGTTGCCTACACCATTCAAACGGGCGTAATCTGAAATAACAACTTTTCTATCGGCCGGAAAGGAACTCAACTGAATGGCGTAGCGAACAAGAGAAGCGTCGGGTTTTGATACCGGTTCTTCCTTGCTGTATTGGGCTGGCTCCACGGGAGCAGCGCCTCCTACGAGCAGGGTCTCATCGCCCCCCCTTTCTTCCACTACCCAGGCGCTCTTGAATCGCTTGTCCGCCTGTTGTACTTTCTTCAAAATAGCTTCGGCATCTTTCATGGTAGCGAAGATGCCCAGACGAATCTTGTTGAGGCTTTTTTCCGCCTTTACATAAAGATTGCCGTATTGGGTCAGCGACTCATAGGGGCGTAGTTTGAAATCAGTAACGGCCTCAGGAGTTGCTTCCAACTGAATAGAATACCCGGTTAGTTTTTCCAGTTGTGGAGACTTGACGGTTTCCTTGGGTATCACTTTGGTAATGCCTGCCGGGGATTCCAAATCATAGGTCACCGGTTTGGCGGAATTGTCATAAGTAACATAGCCATCCTTTTCGGTTAGGCTCAAATCCTTATACTCCTTGTCCATCAATACGGAGCCAATCTTCTGGTTGCTGTTGAACGGGAAATTAGTCCTGATTACAGCATCAATATATCCATTTTTGTTATAGCTTACCAGGTAGGCTTGCCCGGGTTCCATGTTCAGGGTATAAAATCCATTTTCATCAGTACTGGTTTCGAGAACACCGTCTTCCAGTTCCACCTGAACCTGTACTCCGCGAAGCGGCGCCTGAGTCTTCGAATCATAGACGTAGCCACGGAATTCCTCCCGAATATCAGGTTGCATGGCTATTTTAACGTTCATTTGACCAAAGTCGCCAACTTCCAGGTTGTTTGTCTTATATCCGGATTTTCTGAGTTTTACAATACAGGAAATTGGACGAAGCAGTTCGTTGTAGTAAAACTTTCCATTGCTTGAAGTTGTTCCTTTCAGCCCGTAGCAATCACTCAAATCAACCTCAACATCACCTAGCGGGAATCCTTTTTCGTCGGTTATGAGCAGATGTAAATTGCCGGACCCATTGTTGCGGGGTTCTTCTCCGGGTGTGGAATACTCCATCGGGCGGGTTTTGGGTTGACTGAGTTCAGCCACGGGTTCATCCGGCCATTTTTTGCTCAACCTCCAGATATCTTCATTGCCTCTGCCGCCGTCGCGGTTACTGGTGAGATAGCCTAAATTCTCGGTGGAATTGTAGATAAAGCCGTAGTCGTCGCGTGGCGAATTGATACCGGAGCCCAGATGAGTAACCTCGGTTACCGTATTTTCTCCAAGGGTAGCCCGAAAAACATCAAGCCCGCCCAAACCGTGGTGCCAGTCGGAAGAAAAATACAATTGATCACCATCGAGATAAGGCGTTACCTCGTTACCGGGAGTATTTAGCGGTGTACCCAGGTTGCGGGGTTCACTCCATCCGTTGGCTGTGCGATTGGACACATAGATATCCCAACCTCCGAATCCACCTGGTTGAGTGGAGGAAAAGATCAGAGTATTTCCATCTGGAGAAAGGCAGGGGAATCCGGCACCGAAGGTGGAGCCATTGTGTGGGAAGGCCTTTATGTTTTGCCAAATGCCATCTTCCACGTCAGCAAGGTAAATGCTCATGTTCATGCCGGTTTCAGCTATTTGCCTGGTACCACTGATGAACTTATTGCGGGCAAAAGCCACTTTTTTACCGTTGGCGGAAAAACTAACCGGCCCTTCATTTCGTGTGTTTTGCATGTCTGTACGGAGGAAGGTGGGCTTTTGCAGCATTTCTCCGTCAGGGTTGCGCTGACTTACAAAAAGGAAATTGGTATTACCGCCCTGAATATCCCCAACAGGCTTGCCTTTTGGCTGGATATCAGTGCGCGCTGAGTTGAAAACCACCTTCGACTGGTAAAACGCCGGGCCAAAATCAGACGCGGTGGTGTTGATCGCCTCGTTTTTTACTTGCCATTGTGCTTCTTTCCTCTCATTTTTTATGGCAAAATCGGCTACATCAGCAAAGTGCCGCCCTACCTTTTCATCCGTTTCAACATACAACAGAAACTGATCTTTGGCGCCGTCATAATCTCCGGTTTGCATCAATGCTTTGCCTAACCGAAGCGGCACATCAGGCTCCATATTGTAGGTGTTTTGAGCCTTCTGATACCATTCAATCGCCTTTTCCGGACGATTAAGCTGGTAATGACAATCGCCAATTCGTGCCAGAGCGTGGGAATTGCTCTTTTCCTCCTTCAGAACTTCCTCATAGGTTTGAATGGCAAGGTTGTAAGAGTAAAGGTCGAACTGCCGGTCGGCGCGGGTAGTCAGCTCTTTTACGGCCGACTTTTGGGCGTGCAGCAGGCCGGCAGCCAAAATGAGCAATACCGACAAATACCCTGCGCGGAATTTGGTGTTCATAAGCAGCATGGTTTTGAGTCTTGCCGAATGTGTTTCAAATGAGCATGGAATTCCGGAACGGAATACGACTCAGGCTTGGCAAGGCCCGGTTTTTGAAATTGATTGAAGCAGTAATTCGCAGTCTGCATGAATATGCAGCGCGTACCAAGTAGTGTCAAAATGCGCATAAAACTGCATTTTGCGAAACTTAGTATAGTGGAGAGACTATCTTTTGAAATGAGGGACGCTGCAAAAGTACGGGTAAAAACAATACCGCGCAATGGGGTAGGGCAGCGGAAAATAAAAAGCCGCGCAACTGACTGTAAAACAATCAATTAGCGCGGCTTTTAGTGCGGGAAGCGAGACTCGAACTCGCACGACCGTGAAGTCAATGGTGTTTGAGACCATCGCGTCTACCATTCCGCCACTCCCGCAACTTAGTCTTTTATGCTTAAACACCCTCCACGTTCGAAGGGCGATTCCTTAAGCGGGTGCAAATTTAGACAGATTTTCTTTGGTGCGCAACAAATACCGCTTTTTGTAAAAAAAATCTCTTACCAGTTCCAGTTGGCCTGGTTGATCAGTCAGTTCTGTCCACGCGCTCAGCAGGGGGGTGATACTTGTTCCCAACACTTCCTCCAATTCCCTTATGCGGGTCATGGCCGCCTCGTATTGTTCCTGACTAAAGTCGAATTCAAGCTCCATCACCGCCTCGTTGATCTCCATCATGTCCATGAGGAAATCCTGCGGTAGTGCTCCCTGTGTTCCATCACCGCTCAACAGCCCTTTTTCCGCAAGAATATATTGCATGCGGGCATCGGGATCTGACAAAACCTTGAAGGCCTCGTTATTGCGGGTCGACATTTCGAGCGCCTGATGCTGCGCCTGATCGTCAGCCAGGGTATGAAAATCAGGATGATACTTGCGGCTATTAAGCAGATACTGTCTTTTCACAGCGGCTTCATCCACTGTAAAGGACATAGGAATCCCGAAAAATTCAAAGTGGTTCATAACAATCAGAACAATCGCCAGACGTCCAGTCCAAGTGCAAAGATCATCAGACCGATCAGAAGGAAAAAGCCTACGGTGACGGCGCGCTCCATGAACTGATCGCTTACTTTACGGCCGGTTATCACTTCCCAAATCAGGAACAGCACATATCCGCCATCAAGAGCCGGAATAGGCAGCAGGTTCATGAAGGCCAGAATAATGCTCAGAGAAGCCGTAACGGTCCAGAAAATGCGCCAGTCCCAGGAAGGATCGAACAGTTTACCGATACTGATAACACTGCCAAGGTTGTCCTTCACGGAAATATCACCCTTAAACATCATTTTGAATGCCTGCATCTGGTCGGTCAGGAAGTTCCAGCCCATTTTGGCTCCGGCAGGAAAAGCAGCTGCCAGCGAGTATTCCTGTGTTTCTTTTTTGAAGTATGCAGCCATTTTGGCGTTTGCGCCAATTTTACCCTGAGGGGTGAGGGTTACGGCGATTACGCTTGAATCACCGCTTTCAGAAAGGATGCCAATATTTACGTTTTGGCCTTTGTGCTTGGAGGCAACGGGCCAGAATTGATCAAAATACTCAATAGGCTGACTGTTGAAGGAAATAATCCGGTCGCCCTTTTTAATGCCGGCAGTAGATGCCGGGCCTTTATCTGCCACCAGTTCCACCACAAACGGTACTCTGGCCGATAACAGGTCGTTTTTCAGAACTTTTGAGATGTTTTGGGCAACTTCATCCGAAAAGCGGATGGTTTCCTGATTGCCGTTGCGCAGTACGGTGGCCTCCCGGGCGCCATCCAGCATGACTCTTTTTCTGAAATCATTGGGATCCAGCCGGTCGAAAGGCTTGCCTCCCAAAGTAAGCAGCAGGTCGCCCTGTTGAAATCCGTTGTGCCGCAGCAGGGAGTCGAACGACATGCCGTATTGCTTGAGTTCGGAACTTGGTATGTATTCGCGGCCCCAGCCCCAGAGGACCATGGCAAACAGAAACATACCGAGGAGGAAATTTACCGTAACTCCGCCGATCATGATAATGAGCCGTTGCCAGGCTTTTTTAGAGCGGAATTCCCAGGGTTGAGCCGGGCCCTTCATTTGCTCCTTATCCATGCTCTCATCAACCATGCCGGAGATTTTCACGTAGCCGCCCAGGGGCAACCAGCCGATGCCATACTCAGTTTCGCCCTTTTTTCTGCTAAAAAGGGAGTTGAAAGGTGGGGCATCAAAGAAGAGGTAGAATTTTTCCACACGGGTCTTGAACCACTTTGCCGGTGCGAAGTGACCCAATTCGTGCAGCACGATCAGGATGGAGAGACTGAGCAGGAATTGAAGAACAATTGAAACGGTATCCATTAAAGCTAAGCTTAGAAGCGAACATTAAAACGCCAAACGGCTTTCGAAGTTTTGGGCAAAACTACGGAAGCCGTTTGGTCAGAGCGTACTATTTGGGTAAAATTACCAAAAAGCGGGTTAATTGTTGTTGCTGAAGGCCGGAAGTCCCGTTTATGAACCGATTTCGCGGTATCTCTGGGAGTTCGCCGGATCAATTTTGGACATAATTTGAATGACACGGTCTTTCTGAGCCTTGGGAGCTATTTTCCACATTTCCACCAGTTCGTCTTTTTTGGCATAAGAGAACATCTGGATGATCATGGAGTTGAAATAAGCGGCTGCTACCTTGTCAATATCCTCCAGTGCCAACAATATGGCAGCTTTGGCCTGGTCCGGATTCGAGCTGAACATATCGAGGCCTTTGCGATGGTAGGTATAAAAGGCATTGCGGAAAGGACGCACGCGTGGATTGAGCAGGTTTTCCATGATCCAGTAGCGATTCCGGTTTTTACCGCCATCGGCAGGACGCCAGCCGGGGGTAGAGTTGCTGCTGGAGTTTTGGATATTGGTCACAATTTTTTCTGCAGTGAGCAAATGTTGTTCTCCACCGTACTGGGAAAAGGAATCGTAGTCCATTGCCAGTATGATGTACACATAAAAGGCGAGCAGGGCCGGCAGATTCTGGTTTTCCGGATTGTCGCGCAAAAATTCTATAGGTTGATTTTGCTCGTAGGTAAACAGAACATCCTTGTCAAGATGAGAGATCAAAGGTGTTTCATAGCCGCTCCCGTAAACCGGCCGGGTAGCTTGAACGGCGAGTTCTGCTTCAAAAACGTTGCCATCCAACTCCTTTGAAATAGTGAGAATGAAATTGCACTTTATCCGCTCTTCCTGCTCGAAATTATCATTGGTCCACTTGGTGTTATTTAAAAAGTCCTTTAAGGAAACCTCCAGCTGATCAAAAACCCGGCGGTCGTTGCGTTGCAACTGTGGAGTGCTTACCCGCACGCTGGCATTGAGTTCGCCTTGTGCATAAAGGTTTGACAGACAGAGGTAAAACGCGAAAAGAAAGGCAATTTTTTTCGTCATGATAAATAATGGTTGCAGCATAAAACCCGGGTTTAAAGAGTCAGCCTTCTGTATTGATGCATTAAAGGCCGTTAGGGTTGGCTATACTGCAAATTTCGTGCACAATATCTTCTGCCACTGAGGTCTTGCTTTTCAGGGGGTAATCGGTATGGGCGCCATTTTTGCGCAAAATGGTCACCTGATTGGTATCATGACCGAACCCGGCGCCAGGGCTGCGCATGGAGTTCAACACTATGAAATCGAAATTCTTTTTGGCAAGCTTGGTAAGGGCGTGATTCTCCTCATTATCGGTTTCCAGAGCAAAGCCTACAAAAATCTGCTCAGGTCGCTTTGATTTGCCCAGGGTAGCAGCAATGTCAACGGTTTTTTCCAGGTCCAGGGTCATCTCGCTGTTGTTCTTTTTTATCTTGGTTTCCGATACTTGCCGGGGCTTGTAGTCGGCTACAGCTGCTGCCATCACTGCTATATCGGCATGATGGAACACCTGCTCACAGGCGTGATGCATGTCAGCAGCAGATACAACAGGTACTACGGTAATGGCCGGGTGGCTGGGACGCAATTCGGTTGGCCCTAACACCAGGGTAACCGAGGCGCCCTGTGCGGCAAGTGCTTCGGCAATGGCAATGCCCATTTTGCCCGTGGAGTGATTGCCGATGAACCGTACAGGATCAAGGGCTTCATAGGTAGGCCCGGCGGTCACCAGGGCTTTTTTGCCACTTAAAGCGCCCTTGGACTGGATTTTTTGTGCCAAAAAGGCGGCAATTTCTTCAGGTTCCGCCATTCGACCATCACCGACCAAGCCGCTGGCAAGTTCGCCATGACCTACCGGGATGATCTGCACCCCAAATTCCTGCAACCGGGCAATATTGTTTCTTGTTGCCGGATGTTTCCACATGTCGAGGTCCATAGCAGGGGCTACAAAAACCGGACATCTGGCGGAAAGAAAAACAGCGCTCAAGATGTTGTCGCACAAGCCGTTGGCGATCTTGGCCAGGGTGTTGGCGCTTGCCGGGGCAATAACCATGGCATCTGCCCAAAGCCCGAGTTCAACGTGGTTATTCCAGCTTTCTTCTGACACCACTTCGCTAAACACCGGTCTTTTCGATAAGGTGGACAGGGTAAGCGGACTGATAAAGGCCTTGGCCGATTCTGTCATGAGTACCTGCACCTCGTGGCCTTGCTTGATCCACAGTCTGACCAGATAGGCTGCTTTGTAGGCAGCAATGGAACCGGAAATACCGAGGATGATCTTCATGGTTGGATGGTTGGAAAGAGGCACAAAGGCCGTATGACACAAAGGCACAAAGGCGCTGAGGCACGAAGATATGTTCCTTGTGGTTGGTTGTCAAGGTATTATCATTGTCGGAGTGACTGCCAGTCACCTCGACAATAATAATACCTTGACAACGCTTAATTTACTAATGCTTTACAGTTTCGGGCCGGCAGCAATGATTTCAGCGCTGGCCTGATCTGTGTATTTTTCGAAATTCTGGATGAACTCCTTTGCCAGTGATTTTGCCTTGGCATCGTATTCAGTTCTGTCAGTCCAGGTATTGCGTGGATTGAGCAGGTTGGACGGTACTCCCGGGCAGGTAATCGGCATTTCCATGCCGAAAATCGGATGTTTCTCAAAAGCAACATTTTCCAGCTCTCCGCGAAGCGCTGCCGTGATCATGGCTCTGGTATAGTTGAGTTTGATGCGATTGCCAACGCCATAGGGGCCACCTACCCAGCCGGTGTTCACCAGCCAAACCTTGGCTTTGCTTTTGCGCAGTTTTTTGCCCAGCAAATCGGCATACTTGGCAGGGTGGAGCGGCAGGAATGGAGCGCCAAAACAGGCTGAGAATGTTGATTTAGGCTCCTTAACGCCTACTTCAGTGCCAGCTACACGGGCTGTGTAGCCACTGATGAAATAATACATGGCCTGCTCCGGAGTCAGCCAGGAAATAGGAGGCAAAATGCCATAAGCATCGGCTGTCAGGAAGAAAATGTTCTTCGGATCGCCCATGGCCCGGCTGGGCTGCACGGCATTTTCTATGTGGTGGATCGGGTAGGATACCCGGGTGTTCTCGGTAATGCTACGGTCAGCAAAATCAACCGTGCGTGTGCCGGGAAGGAATTTGACATTTTCCAGAATGGCGCCGTGGCGGATAGCTTTGAAAATATCAGGTTCCTTTTCAGCGGTGAGATCAATGGTTTTAGCGTAGCAGCCACCTTCGAAGTTGAATACTTCGCCATTACCCCAGGCGTGCTCATCATCGCCAATAAGCGGACGGTTTGGATCTGCACTCAGCGTGGTTTTACCTGTTCCGGACAAACCAAAGAAGAGGGCAATGTCGCCATCATGGCCAACATTCGCAGAGCAGTGCATGGGCAGTGCGTCTTTGGTACGGGTAGGCAACACAAAGTTGATAACGGAGAAGATGCCCTTTTTGATTTCGCCGGTATATCCGGTTCCGCCAATCAGCAAACGACGTTTTTTTACATTTACGATGGCGAAATTGTGCTGTCTTGTTCCATCTACTGCCGGATCTGCTTTGAATCCGGGGGCGCAAAGCACTGTCCAGCGAGGATCGAACTGCTCGATGGCGTCGCGATCCGGGCGAATGAACATATTGGATGCAAACTGGTTCGACCAAGGGTATTCGGTGATGACACGCGCCCGGAGCCGATAGTCGGGGTTGGCGCTTGCATTGGCTTCAACATCGCGCACATAAATGTCTTTTTTGCGCAGATAGGTGCATACTTTGCGCCAAAGTGCATCAAATTTTTTGGGCTCAAACGGAAGGTTGACTTTCCCCCAGTTTACTTTGCTGGTGGTGGTGCTGTCTTTAACGATAAACCGGTCGTCCGGGGAGCGACCAGTGAATTCACCGGTGTAAATCACCAGGGCGCCGGAATCGGCAAGTTGGCCCATGCCTTTTGCGATGGAATGTTCCACCAATTCTTCCGGTGTGAGATTCCAATAAGCTGTTTTCCAGTTTTTTAGGCCAAACTCCTGAAGATTGGCGTTGGGGTTTTTGATTCCCAGTTCTTGCATAAATTCAGTTTTAAAAAGATGGTTAGGCAATGTTGCGTAAAAATCTTGGAAGTGGTGTTACACAATGGCGCAAAGGTACAAAGGAGCCTGATGCAATTCACCGTATGGCTTTTTTTACTTTGCTTTGCACCTCCTTTTAGCTTCACCAATTCTGCCCGAAAGATCAAAAAAATCCGACAATCCATAGCCTGTGAAGAAAAGAATGAAACGGCAGGGTCAAGCTGTACAAACTTTGGCAGCAGGCGTTTTGAATTTCTTAACGACTTTCAGTGCAACTTGCATCAAGAGTCTTCGTTTTTATCACAGTTAACAATACAAACCGGTTTTTTCCGAAACAAGCATGAGAAAACGCTTTTTGCCCTTTTTTGTCCTGTTCGCCATGGTCAATGCCCTTTTGGCGCAATCATCTCAAACCCAGGAAACCAATGATCCGGAGGCCAAAAAGGTGCTGGATAAAATCAGAAAAAAATACGACGCATACAAAACCATCGATGCCGCTTTCACCCTCACGGTGGAGGTGCCTGGTGAGCCTAAGGATGTGCAAAAAGGCACCATTACCCAGGATGGCAAAAAGTTTCGCCTGGAAATGAGCGATCAAACCGTGGTGAGTGATGGAGTTACTACCTGGGCTTACCAAAAAAACAGCAATGAAGTTCAAATCAATGATGCCGACCCCAACGATGCCAACTCTCTGATGAGTCCAAAAGAACTGCTGGGGCGATATCAAAAAGGCGATTTTCTGTATGCGATTACCGATAAAGTGACGGAAGCCGGCAAACTACTGACGCTGATCGAATTCAAGCCTAAAAATCGCAATTCAGAATATTCAAAATTGAGGATTGCCATTGATGAAAAGGCCGGCACTATTCAAAGTATCAAGGGCTTCGCAAAGGATGGTTCGCGCTACACCTTCGCGATCAGCCGCATTACCCCGGATAAAGCTTTGCCAGCGACCACTTTCACCTTCGATCCCAAACAATACAAAGGTGTCAGGGTAGAAGATCTCCGAATGTAAGAGCATGTTTGGGGTTTTCTCGCCGGGCTAAAAACCGTCCTTTTTCCGCCATTTTTTACCTTTTTTCAGTCACGTAGCTCAGGCTATGCTTCTTCAAAAACGCAAAAACTGACAAAAAAAGCCCAAGTTTTTATCACCGTCAGAAAATCCCAAACATGCTCTAAACGGGATGGCGTTCGCCCGGAAGGACAGTTACATGAGTACTCCCGAATTTGCTGGAGTATCTGCGCAAAAAAAAAAGTCCAACGGTTTTATCGTTGGGCTTTTTTTTGCAGATAATGCGACAAAATCCGGAATGACTCATGTTTGATTGGCAGGTGACTAACGCTGGTTAACCCTTGCCGATTACCAGAGCATCAGGAAAATGCCAAATACATTCCGACCATTAAAGCAACGGTAACCACAACAATGACAAGCAGGAAGTTGCGGTTGTTTTCACGGTCTTGTTCGGATTTTTTCTGACGTGAGAAATTTTGTTTGATAGACATACGCAACAATTATTGATAAGGATGGAAAAAGTCTGTTTCCCGTTAGATTTTTTAGAGGATTTGTCTGGACAAATTTAGACAATCGCCCGAAAATAACAATGAAAAAGAGCAGGAAATTAAAGACATATTGTTGCGCTGTCCTAAGCCAGCCCTTTTTCCTTAAAAATACGATTTAACCACTTCAGCATGGCGAACAAAGCCAGTGTCGCCAGGGATAGAAGGGTAAAATTCACCCAGAAAAAGTTGGCTTTGTCGTCGTAACGGTCCCACATGGTGGCCAGTACTCCGCTCAATTTATTGCCAAGGGAAGTGGCCAGTTGCCACCCGCCCATCATCAGGCCGGTGATGTGCCTTGGCGACATCTTGGAAACCATGGAAAGTCCCATAGGGCTGAGGAAAAGTTCCCCAACGGTAATAACGCCGTAAGTGGCAATGATCCACCAGGCTGAGGCTTTTTCCATTCCGTTATGGCAGGCGTAAACAGCCAAAACCGTTACCAGCGTACTCATGGCAGAGATAAACAGGCCCCAACCAATCTTAGCCGGCGTTGTAGGCTCTTTTCCGCGTTTCAGCAGAAAACTGAAAAACCATATCACCACCGGTGTGAGGATTACTACAAAAAACGGGTTCACGGGTTGGTAAATTTCGGTGGAAACCAGGTTCACCTTTTCACCCGCCGGCGGACGTTCTGCCTCCGGGATATTGAGAAAATATGGATTGAACGTGTTGATCTTTACAGGCTTCCCGTCAGGCCCCTGAGTAGTTCGGAATTGTGGGTCATACTGTGGATAAGAACCTTCGTCCATGGAAACCACCTGCGTCATTTTCAACGTTTCAGCGGGTTGAGCTACCCATGTAGGCATCTCCCGATCGGTGTAAAACTCCGCCCAGGTGGTGAGTGCCGTACCGTTTTGTTTGAAAATGGCCCAAAAAACAATGACTACCGCATAAATAGACAACAATACTTTGATCCGCGGTTTGTCTTCGGCGGAAGCTTTCATGTAGGTCCAGAGATAAAAAGCAATGACAGGGATACTGCCAAACAGGAAGGCGTCGGTGGAGTCAGTTCCGAATATGTTGCCTGGGATCATCCAGCCAGCAATACCGGTAACTATGGCAGGCAGCAAAACGGAGGAAAGCATTTGGCCAACCCCCATTTCGCCTTGCACGGCAGGCTGACGCACGTCGGCATGCGCATAATGGCGGGAACCGATGATAAATACGATCACACCTATGAACATCCCGATGCCGGCGGCGGCAAATGCGGCGCCCCATCCTATGTTATGGCGCAACCAGGCTGCAAAAAAGTTGCAGATAAATGCGCCAATATTGATGCCCATGTAGAAAATATTGTACCCGTTGTCTTTTAATACCTTGTAACGGTCTTCGTTGTACAGGTTGCCGAGCAGCACGGAGATGTTCGGTTTGAAAAAACCGTTGCCCAGAATCATGACAAACAAAGAGGTGTAGAAAGTGGTCATGCTGTTGGAAACGGCCAGCATCAGATAACCCAGGCCCATCAGCACACCCCCCAAAATAATACTCCTTCGGTACCCGAGTAATTTATCGGCAAGCAAACCTCCCATAAAAGGTGTGATGTACACCAGCGCAATAAAAGTTCCAAATATATCCGAGGCCTGAGAGCGGGTCATGGCCAGTCCGCCGTGCTCAGTGTCGGTCATATACAACATGAATATGCCGATCATGAGGTAGTACCCGAATCGTTCCCAGAGTTCGGTGAGAAACAAAAAAGGTCGTCCGGACGGGTGATTTTTAAACATAGGAATATGTGATTTTTGAACGATGCTGGAGTTTGACTGTTTGTGTTACTTTGGCAATTAGCCAAGTGACGGGCAAAAGTAGTTTCAAAATCAGTTTTTCCAAGTTGAATTGAAAAATCAAAAGTGTAAGCTGCACAATTATCTTTGCCGGCAGATTTATGCAATCAAAACCTGTAAAGGGGTGAAATAAGCGAGAAGTAAGTCAATGCTGTCGCCTTTCCGCCATTCATTCGTCAAATGCTGTTTTTAAAATGCTGAAAAAAATATTGTTTTGCCTCGGTATAAGCTTATTCATTGCCCAAACTGGCAGCGCTCAGAACCCGACTGCTCCGGAGGGCCCATCCACTCAGGCGCCCGTTGTAGCCGGTGCAGACAGCGTGCTGATTACCGTGATTCTGAAACACCAGCAGGATAAGAATCTTCCTGAAATCCGGAGAATCCTGGAGGCTCAGGGTTTCTGGGATATTTTTCCACCCCAGGATGTCAAAGTTGTTTCCTGGACCCTGGCGATGGGGTTAGGGCACATCATCACCCTTCAGTGTCCGGCAGGAGCTATACGCCGACTGAACCTGGCGCTTGAAAATGGCGCCTGGGGAGCCTTTGATACGGAAATTTACCTGACTTACGATTACCAGTCGGTATGGCAAGACTATATTGAGCGCAGGATGGATGCCCGGGAAGACCGGAATTGATGTTGCGTTGCTGAGGGTGTCTCATAAGTTGCATTTTTAGTTTTACCGCAGAGTCAGAGAGACGCAGAGGTTTTGATAATCAATGCTATAAACCTCAGCGCCTCTCCGACTCTGCGGTAAAATTTACTTATGAGATAGCCTCAATTAAACTACCCATTCCGTGGGCAAGAGATTTCTAAAAATCCGTAAAATATTCTTTAGCTCGCCGGCCAAAGTTACGTGTCACCCCGGTGGCATCGTGATAATTATCGCCTTCAACGTATTCGGTGGGGTTGCGGTTGTACAGTTTTCGCTCCCATTTTTGGTCCTGAATTTCTCCCCGGGCTGTAGAGTGCAGGGTGATATAGTCGTCGCCGGCAAGCGAAGGGTTGTAGAACAGGAACTTTACGTTGGACTGTTTGGTAACCGGGAAGCTGTAATAGATCCAGATCTCATACGGGCAAGCTCCGGGTTCATCTTCAACATGCACCACATCATCCGGGGGGCCATAGCGCAGGTAGGCACGGCCACGATCAGTTTCAAATCCATAACGGAAGCCGCTTCGGAACTTTTCATGCACTGCAGCTACCAGGTCCATGTATTTCTTATAAGCCCCTTCCGGATCGTTGGGGTTTTCCCGCATAAAGTGCTTGAAAACAAAAAAGCGTTTATTGGCGAGGCTGGTATCCCGGCTCACATTGTTAAGCATCTGGGCGTCATCGCCTAACACAATTGGGGAGAGTGCAGCAAGTGCGTACTTTAACTGTTTGGCATCCAGCTTCTGGGTGAACTGTTGCGCCAGCACATCTTCTGATATTTCCTGGTCGTTGTAATACAAATAAGGATTGCTCCTTTGAAAAAACTGGGTTCTTGAAGCCAGCAATTCATTTGCACTGTTGCGCGCTTCCACTGTCAGATAGTAATTGCCGCTTTCAAATTTGCTGATATCGAGTTGTACCAGCATGGCATCTATAGGGCTTGGTTTTTTGCGCTGACTGCCTGTTGAAACCAGGGTTCTTGCTCCAGCGCCTTTGTCCTGCTCTACAAAATAACGCAACAGGTATTCTCCTTCAGCGATGCTTTTATTGGAACGATAAATCTCCAGGTAAAAGGCCAACCGTGTGTTTTCCTTTTCGTAAAAACAGAAAGGCAGCGGCTCGAGATAAAACCCGTTTTTATTGAATACGCCCTGGCTGTCATCTCTTTTGTAACTGCGCAGGAGCTGAATTTCCGTAAGGTGCAATTTGTCGGGGAACGAAACTTTCAACGGTGTTTTATAGGTGTCCTGATTGTCCGGAGCATTCAAGTCTTTGACCAGTATTTCCAGTTCGTAATTTCCCTCCGAAACGGGCAGACGTTTTACGTCAATCAGGCTTTGAGGGGCATCCACCAGAGGTGACTGGAGATTATATTTTTCATAGCGCACTACGTTATCTCCATTTTTTACCATAATCAGGATCTCAGCGCCAGCCTGCAGCTTTTCTCCTTCTGTTTTAACGTAACGTATGGAAACTGCGGCAATTTCCAGATTTACTTCCAGATATGGTTTGTTATCGGGAGTGTTATAAATGGCGTACGAAACACCCAGATCCAGGGCGTGGGTGGTACATGGAAAAAGTGCCAGCAAAAGGGCAATGTAGCTGTGTTTAAAGATTTGGCAGTCCATATCTATGAGTTTGGTTGGGTTGGTTCACTACTAACTCCAAAGTGGCAAATTGTTGCCACAAGTAACGCACTTTCCGATATCCGGTTCAGACAAAGAAAAGGATAAGTCAGGAGTCTGGCGTTGTTGAACGCTGGTATTTACCTGCAATTTACAATATTTCAGGGGCGCCAAAGGCAAATTTAGACCAAGATTATGCTCTGTGTTCAATACTACTGTTCCACCTTTACTGCTTTCCAGGCCCACCAAACGGCGGCCAGGCCGATCAGGGCGAATGCAACGGGCAGGTTCCAGGCTTTGGCAATAAATCCGATCAATACCGGGCCACCAAAAAATCCTACCATGGCAAAGGTATTCATGGTGGCCAGGCCGGCGCCTTCTGCCATTCCCGGAACCTTGGCGGCGGCGGCATATAAAATGGGGGCGCCCAGAGAAACGCCAGCGCCAACCAATGCAAACCACAATAATGCAAATGGCATTACCGGTACGAAACTGAGCAGAAGCAAGCCCAAAGCAGCTACCGCTCCTCCAACTCGAAGCATTTTGGCTGCTCCGAAATTGGCAATCAGACCGTCGCCGAAAAAGCGCCCTGCGGCCATGCAAAAAGCATAGGCAGAAAAGCCCCAGCCTACGGCATATTCCTCGCTGTGTACTACTTCCCGAAGGAAAACCGCCGACCAGTCGGCCATGGTACCTTCTGTGATATTGGTACAAAGACTGAGCAATATGATGATCCAAAGCGCAGAACTTGGCCAGGCAAATTTTTGTCCGCCCTGTGCTTTACGTTCATGCTTCTGCCGGTTATCCAGTGGCAAAAGATCAGGTTTGAGTAACCAGGAGAGCGCCCCAACCAGCAGGGCCAGGCCTGCCGACCACCATGCTGCGCCAAGACCTAATCCTGTAGCCAAACTTGTCAGCGCAGAACCTGTCATTGCACCCGCCGACCATAGTCCGTGGCTGGTGGACATGATCCGGATCTTATCTCTGATTTCCAGCATGGAGGCACAGGTGTTGATGGCTACGTTGACCGTGGCAAATCCGGCGCCCGCCAGAAAAAGTGCAATACCAAGGGTAATAATATCCGGGGCAAGCATCGGCAGGGTAAAAAAGCCTGCAGTAAGGGCCAGGCTGATGAGTGCAGCGGCCGGTGCGCCAAGCCTGTGAAGAACAGGCACAGAAAATGGATTCATGATCAGCACGCCTCCCTGCAGGGATAGCAACAACAGGCCCAGTTCGGCCTCGTCCAATCCGAATTTTTGCTTCACCAGAGGAATCATGGCAGCCCAGGTGCCAAATAATACCCCCTGGGCGGCAAATACCAGTCCGATGGTTCTGGAGCTGCGGCTCCTGGCATAGGTAATAAGATGACCGATCATATTGCCAAAACAAAACGGCCCCCGAAAATGCTCGGAAGCCGCTTTGAAAGGGCGAAGATAAAGGTATCCTGGTGGGTGTGGTTATGTTGCCAGATTGTTTTCAGTGTGGTGGGATACCCTGAGTTACTTTAACGTTTGAATTTTTCCGTGCGCTGGTCGCCAATGT
Organism: Saprospiraceae bacterium; assembly: GCA_020850025.1. GTDB lineage: Bacteria > Bacteroidota > Bacteroidia > Chitinophagales > Saprospiraceae > M3007. The sequence goes on along the minus strand of JADZFI010000106.1, from coordinate 7,130 downwards.
AAAGGGTGTAATCACCTTTAGGTAGCGATTCAATATTGAGGAACCACTCGGCACATTTGGAGGAAAAGCACTTCTCAATCACTGTTTCACCGACGGCATTGCAAACCTTTATTTTCAGGCATTTCATAGGCATTTCGTCAGTCACCAGATAAATGCGCTTTTGAGAGAACACCACTCTGAGATCGAGTGGGTCACGCTCCATTTGGAAAGCAGCGTCGGTGGTTGCAGCGGCAGGAACACATGCACAGAGATTGCTGTCACCGGTAATGTGGGATTCCGAAGCCTGAACTTGCGTCAAGGCCAGAACAAAAGTAAGTACGGCAAAAAGTTTCGTTTTCATATTTCAAAGCTTAAGTTGTTGAAAAAAGTCGGTTCAATAGACAAAGGTTCCATCAAATAGGTTGCACCCTGGGTGGAAAAAAGATGGACTGTTGAATTATTTGGATAAACAACCATTTAATGGTTCCGAATTATTCAAACACTTGTAAGACTTTTGAGCATCTGAATTTGTTACATTTCGCATGCATTTTTTACCATGAAACTTTTTTACACCATTCTATTGATGCTCCTTGCGCCGGCCTTGTGGGCGCAACGCCAACTTCCGGCCGACACTGCCTTCATTCGTGAAAATTACACCAAAAGAGAGGTGATGATTCCGATGCGTGATGGCAAACAGTTGTTCACGGCCATCTATACCCCCAAAGATCAGACCCGAAAATACCCGATCATCATGCGTCGGACGCCATATTCCTGCTCCCCTTATGGCGCTGGTAGCTACCCATACACCTTTCAGAACATGAACCTGGCTAAAGCGGGTTACATTTTTGTCTTTCAGGATGTACGCGGTCGGTACATGAGCGAAGGTGAATTTGTGGATGTTAGGCCCTTCAACCCGTCGCCAAAAAGCAAAACTGACGTGGATGAAGCCACCGATACTTATGATACGGTCGATTGGTTGATGAAGAATGCCGGCAACAACAACGGAAGGGTAGGGGTTATGGGCATTTCCTACCCCGGCTTTTATGCCACCATGGCGGTTTTGGCAGGTCATCCTGCCATCAAAGCGGTGTCGCCCCAGGCGCCGGTTACCGACTGGTTCATTGGCGATGATTTTCACCACAACGGGGCATTCATGCTCATGGATGGATTTTCCTTTTATTCCGGATTTGGCAAACCCCGGCCCAATCCCACCATGGAAGGGCAGCCGGGCTTCAGTGCCTGGAACACCCCGGATAACTACGATTTTTACCTGAATGCCGGCGCTTTGCGCAATTTTGGCGCCAAGTATGGAATGAATCAAATTCCCTTCTGGAACGACCTGATGGCGCACCCTAATTATGATGCCTGGTGGCAGGCAAGAAACCCGCGGCCGCATCTAAAAAATGTGAAACCTGCTGTGATGACCGTTGGGGGGCTATTTGATGCTGAGGATTGCTGGGGCGCCTGGAACACCTATAAAGCACTGGAAAAACAGAATCCGTCTTCCCATTCCAATCGGGTGGTGATGGGCCCCTGGGTGCACGGCGGTTGGGCGCGCGGTACCGGAGAAAAACTCGGTAATGTCAATTTCGGCTCCGCTACCAGTCCTTTTTATGAAAAAGAGATTGAATTCAAGTTTTTTGAATACTACCTGAAAGACCAGGGAACCATGGATCTGCCGGAGGCCTATGTTTTTGAAACCGGCAGCAACCAATGGAAAACCTATTCCTCCTGGCCTCCGCAGGGGACAACGCAACAAAAATTCTATTTCCAGCCCAAAGGGAAATTGTCGGCAGAGGCGCCGGTAGTCGCTGCTGGCTACGATCAATACGTGAGCGACCCGGCCAAGCCGGTTCCTTACACAGAGAATGTTCATTTGAGTCGCACCCGCGAGTACATGACGGATGATCAGCGCTTTGCTGCCCGCAGGCCGGATGTGCTGGTGTACGAAACCGAGGTGCTGCAAGAGCCGCTCACGGTTACCGGAACGGTTATTGCCGACCTGTGGACCAGCCTCAGCACTACCGATGCAGATTTCGTGGTGAAGTTGATAGATGTTTTTCCGGATACGCTCAAGGCTCGCTCCGGGGAGGTGCCCCTGGGCGGCTACCAGATGTTGGTGAGAGGCGAAATTTTCCGCGGACGATACCGGGATAGTTTTGAGAAGCCAACAGCCTTTGCGCCAAATACGGTGACGCAGGTAAAATTTGAGCTGCCGGATGTGTCGCACACTTTTTTACCCGGCCACCAAATGATGATACAGGTACAAAGCAGCTGGTTCCCTCTGGCTGACCGCAATCCGCAGCAGTTTGTAAACATTTACGAAGCCAAGGACGAGGACTTTGTGCCTTGCACCATTCAGATACATCGTAATGCCAAGGGCGCCTCGGGCATCATATTGCCTGTATTAAAGCCATGATAAACAGGTCTTTCTTGATGTTTCTGCTGGGCATCTGGTTGGCCTGGCCGTATGTGGCAACTGCCCAGTCGTCACAGGTACATGATTTTCATTTTTCGTCTATTCCAACACGCTGGGATGAAGGCCTGCCCATGGGCAATGGCTGGCTGGGGTGTCTGGTCTGGCAAAAAGAAGGCCAATTACGCTTGGCGCTGGACCGCGCTGATCTCTGGGATGAAAGGCCTATGGAAGGATTGAACCGTCCGGAGTTTTCCTATGCCTGGGTGATGGAGCAGGTCAGAAAAAAGGAATACGGCATAGTCCAGCAGTATTTTGATGCACCGTACGAGCAGCAGGCGGGTCCTACCAAGCTGCCAGGAGCAGCCCTGGTGGTGCAAATACCGGAGGAGGCACCTGCCGGGGTTCATCTATCCTTATCGCAGGGACTAACCACCATCAACTGGAGTAAGGGCAGGCGCATAGAAACCTTTGTTCATGCTACAAAACCGGAGGGATGGTTTCGTTTCAGTGGTTTTCCTGTTGCGCAGGATATACTGAAACTGATTCCTCCGAAATATGAACAGTTGCCTGCTGAACCCAATAAGACTAATTCGGTAGACGGGAGCGATTTGTCGCGACTTGGGTATCCGCAAGGCATTTCCGTAAGAACCGGCAGTGAATGGTGGTACCGTCAGGAAGGATGGAATGGCTTTTATTATGAAATTGCGGTAGCAATACGCAGGGTTTCAGACAATACTTTTGAAGGCGTTTGGAGTATTTCTGCTCATTTTCCGGAGGAAAAGCCGCAAAAAAGCGCCAGGCAGATAGTCAAAAAAAGCCTGGCCATTGGTTTCGATGCCTCATTAAGCAGTTCAGCACAATGGTGGAAAGCATTCTGGCGCAAATCTTCCATTTCTGTGCCGGATACTTTGATTGAACGGCAGTATTACCGTGAGATGTATAAATTTGGTTGTACCGCACGGGAAAACGGACCCATGATCAGTTTACAGGCCGTTTGGACAGCCGATAATGGCCGACTGCCGCCATGGAAAGGCGATCTGCACCATGACTTGAATACTCAAATGAGTTATTGGCCGGCATACACGTCCAACCATTTGCCGGAAGCGAGCAGCATGTTGACGCATCTGGAGCGTAACCGCAAAAATCACCTTTCCTATACCGCCCGATATTTTGGCACGCCGGGGTTGAATGTTCCCGGCGTTTCCACCTATCAGGGAAAGGAAATGGGCGGCTGGATCCAGTACTCCTGCTCGCCAACCACTTCAGCCTGGCTGGCACAGCACTTCTATTGGCAATGGCGGTACTCCTTCGACAAGCAGTTTTTAAAAGAGCATGCCTGGCCCTGGATGGATGAGGTAGCTACGCATCTCGAATTCCTCACCCGACCTGCCAAGACGGGCTCGCCGAGGGTACTGCCGCTGTCCTCCTCGCCCGAGATACACGACAACAGTCTGGAGGCCTGGTTGCCGGATGGCTGGACCAATTACGACCTTGCGTTAACCCGTTTTGTCTTCGAAAAAGCGGCGGAATTGGCTTCGGAGTTGGGGTTGGATCAAAAGTCAATCTATTGGCAGAGCTTAGCGCAATCCTTGCCGGCATTAGCCCTGGAGCCTACCGGGGCGCTGATGTTTTCTCCAATGGAGGCTTATCGGGAAAGCCACCGCCATTTTTCTCACTTAATGGCCATTTACCCGCTGGGCTTGCTGGATGCCCAAAATGACAAGGATGAGCGAACTATTAAAAGCTCCCTGTTCTTGCTCGACGCTGTGGGTACAGGCGCCTGGTGCGGTTATTCCTTTTCCTGGCTCGCCTCCTTGCGTGCGCGGGCGCTGGACGGAGCCGGTGCGAGAGACGCCCTTCGTATCTTTGCCGAAGCATTTGTGTCGCCCAATTCCTTTCACCTGAATGGGGATCAGTCCGGCAAGGGGTACTCCGGGTTTACCTACCGGCCCTTCACTCTGGAAGGGAATTTCGCTTTCGCTGCCGGGTTACAGGAAATGCTTTTGCAGAGTTATGGCGGGTTGATAAGGGTGTTTCCTGCACGACCCAAAGGCTGGGAAAGCGCCTCCTTCAGGAATTTGCGGGCGGAAGGCGTTTTTCTGCTTTCTGCAGATGCTCAAACCGTTCAGGTAACAGCAGAACAAGGAGGAGCGCTTCGCATCATGCTGCCCCCCGGAAACTGGCGCTGCTCAGAGGAATGCAGTGTAACGCCTGACGGGATTTGGACCAAAAACATGAAAAAAGGGGCATCAATAAAATGGATGCTCGATGCCAAACCATAAACTACGTTACTCTACGGATATGAAAAAAAGGTGTTTCTTATTGCACTGGTTGAGCTGTTTGTTCCTGCTGCCATCTGTTCAAGCACAGGTTACCTTTCAGCAAATTCCCGGACTGGCTTTTTTTGACAATCAGGGATATCTCAACGGGGTTTCCTGGGTGGATGTGGACAACGACCATGATCTGGATATTTGTGTGACCGGTGCTGGAGGAACTTTCCCGAATTTTACCAATATCAGCGCTATTTTCCTGAATAATGGCAATGAAACCTTTACCAATACGGGTTTGTTGACCAGCGCACAAAAGAACCCGATGCGACACGGTTGGGCGGATTACGATAACGACGACGATCTCGATTTGTACATAGGATCCACCTGGAACAGCAACGGCATCAACGAGTTATGGACCAATAATGCCGGCAGTGGATTTACGCTGACTCCCAATACCGGCGCTACGCCCAATGTTTCGCAACCCTATGAAGGAACAGTAAGCTGGGCCGATTACAACAACGACGGTTGGGCGGATCTGTTTATCCCGCGTTGGAACGACCTGAAAAACAAACTTTACCGAAACAACGGCAACGGTACATTTTCGGAAATTACAGCGGGGGCACTGGTGAACGACCTGGCATGGACTTCCGGCGGTTTCTGGGGCGATTTTGACAGTGATCGCGACCAGGATTTGTACGTGGTCAATTATCAAATAGGGGCCTCCACACCCGGGAATAATGACCTGTACCGCAATAACGGTGATGGTACTTTTACCAAAATTACCAATGCCGGGCCGGTGGTAACCCTGCAGCAAAACGGCCGTTCTGCCAACTGGGTGGATGTGAACAACGACGGTCGATTGGACCTTTTTGTCTGCAACCAGTTTGGTCAGGATCAACTTCACCTGAACAATGGCGACGGCACCTTTACCATGAAATCCATTGGCGCCACGAACCACACCTCCTGGTCATCGAACTGGGGTGATTACGACAATGATGGCGATCAGGACCTGATCACCATCGGGTTTTGGAATACCGACAGTCGCTTCTGGCAAAACGACGGTCAGGGCAACCTGACGGATATCACCGCCACCCATCCCAATATTTTTCCGCTGGAAACCAATGGTTCCAACTCCAACGGCATCGTTTGGGTGGATTACAACCGGGATGGCTGGCTGGATTTGCATATCACCCAGCCGGACCAGTCGCCGGATCGTTTCTTTGAAAATGAAACCACCAACTGTCGCTCCTGGCTCGAAGTGAAGTGCATCGGTATACAAAGCAATCATGCCGCTATCGGCACAACGGTGCGGGCAAAAACGCTGGTGGGCGGACAGCCGGTTTGGCAAATGCGGCAGGTATCTGCGCAGACTGCCGCAACGGGCACTAACCCGATGTTGTTGCATTTCGGTTTTGATGATGCCGTGGTCATTGATTCTCTGGTGGTGGAATGGCCGAGCGGAGCTACCTGCTATTTTACCCAGTTCCCGGTGAATCAGATCGTAGACATTCGGGAGGATTGTTCAGTGGAGGTTACCCAGTCTGCGCCTGAGTTGCCAGGCTCCTTACAGGAACTGGTGCTTTGTATGCCTACGGATACCGTGCTTCAGTTGAGCACCGGTGCGCCGGCAGGAGGCCTCTGGCAGGCGGATTGTGGCAACTGCGTGGATCAGAGCGGGATGTTCCAGGCGGCCGGTCTGGCGGCAGGCGAATATCTGGTTCAATACCTTCAGGGTAGCAGCATTTGTGGCGCCTCCAGGGATAGTTTCCGGATAACACTGGTGCAGCAGCCGGTTATCACCGCCGATGCCGACACGCTGGAGGTAGATGCCGGGGCGGAGATCACGCTTGGAGCAGATGGCGCAGCAACCTATTTGTGGAATCCTGCAGACGGGTTGAACTGCACCGATTGCCCTGATCCGGTATTTACGGCCGACAGCTCCATTGTTTACATGGTTTCAGGAACAGATTCCAATGGTTGTCCTGCGCTGCCGGATCAGGTGGTGATTCAGGTCAAGCCCGAACCCATGTTTAACATGCCCAATGCCTTTACCCCCAACGGAGACGGGAAAAATGACACTTTTGGGCCGGCCTATGAGGGCAATATTTTTACCAGGTTCAACCTCAAAGTGTACACCCGCTGGGGAGAATTGATTTTTGACTCCAATTCGCCCTCAGAACTTTGGAAGGGCACTATTGGAGACAAGCAGCTTCCGTCAGATGTGTACGTGTATGTGTTTGATTATCAGCTGATCAATGGAAATAAGGGGCAGGAAAAAGGAGATGTTACTTTGTTGAGGTGAGGGTGGTGTTTTGGTGCCTTGGTGCCTTGGCGTTTTGGTGCCTTGGTGCCTTGGCGTTTTGGTGTTTTAGTGCTGCCAGTCTCCAAAACACTTAGAAACCAAAACACCAAAACACCAAAACACCAAAACACCAAAACACCAAAACATCACTCTTACTTCC
>JADZFI010000105.1 GCA_020850025.1 Saprospiraceae bacterium | reverse complement strand
GGGCCAGTTTTTCGCCTGGGTGCAGGGTGAAACTGAGGTTCCGAAGCGCCCAGACATCCGTTTCGGGGTATCTGAACCCTACGTTTTCAAACACAAAACCCTGTTTGATAGGGCGCGGTATTTTTTTCCCACCGGCATGGCTGCCGCTGAGCGGTTTTAATTCCAGAAAATCAAAGAGATCCTGGAGGTAAAGCGACGTTTCGGCAATACGGGAGAAGCGACTCATAACGGACTGCAACAAGCCTTGCAACCTGCTGAAAGCGCCGGCCAAAAAGGTCAGGGTACCCACGGTGATCTGCCCGGTGATGGTTTGCCCGATCACAAAAATATAGGCGAAATAGTAGGATAAAGTGCCGAGTGTGGAGAAAAAAGCGCCCCAGGCGGCCCGGCGCAGCGCCAGCTTCCGATTGACCAGGAAATAGCGGTCGGAAATGGACTTGAACCGGTCGGCAATAAAATGCTCCAGTCCGAAGATCTTGATCTCTTTGGCCGTTTCATTGCTCGCCCCGATGTACCGGAGATAGTCAATTTCCCGACGCTCGGGCGTCCAGGATCGGGACAGTGAGTAGGATTCGGCGTTGAATTTGGTTTCGCCGATGAAAGAAGGAATTACGGCTACCACCAGTATGATCAGCAACCAGGGGTTGAAAGCCACCAGGCCGGCCGCCAGAAAGGCCACCGTGATGAGATCCTGGGCTTGCGACAACACCATGCTCATCAGGGCTGTCCGGCCGGCGGTTTGGGTGCGCGCGCGCTCCAGTTTGTCGTAAAAATTGGCGTCTTCAAACTGATAAAGATCGAGCGTGGCGGCATGCCGGATGATGCGCACCGAAGAGTCGTTGTTCACCAGATCGCCCAACAAACTATCGGACAGGGTAATGGCTCTGCCGAGCAAGCTGGATATTACGGCCAGACCCAACTCCGCCGCAACCCACCACCATAATTCATTTGGAAGCAGCCATTGTGTGGGCTGAGGCGATTGGATTTGCGCCAGCACTCCATCCACAATTTCCTTGCCCACATACAACATGGACAAGGGCACGGCGGCTTGCACGAGTCGCAAAACGATGTTCCACATGGTCAGAGAAGGACTCACTTCCCAGATCATGCGAAAGAACCGCGGCACATTGCGCATGGAAGAGAATTGGCTGAAAAAACCCGGCTTATGTTTGGAAGTAGTCATTTTACCCTGAGGATTGGCCATGCGCACTGCACGGCGATAGTTTTTATCCCTAATCATCTACACAAAGGTCGCTTGGTGTATCTTGCTGCAAAAGTCGTTACCAAACCTCATTTTTATGAAAAAGTTGTCGGGTATCCGGTTGGTTCTTCTGATTAGTATGGCATTGCTCTCCTTTTTGAGCTGTAAAAGCACCAAAACGGCTACCGACAATCCGGCTGCGCCGGGGTTCAATGCTTCCGGCTCGGATGCCCGGGCCATTGCCATTGCCGATGAAGTAATGCGTGCCATGGGCGGACGCAAAGCCTGGGACGAAACCCCGGGCTTGTCCTGGAATTTTTTTAACCGCAGAAAACTGGCCTGGCATAAAAACGCCGGCACCTGCCGCATCGAATGGCTTACCAAGCCGCAAATCGTAGAGGTAAATCTGAACAACGGCACTGGCTCCGTCATACTCAACGGTGTACCCCAAACACACCCGGATACCTTGGCGAAGTACCTGGATATTGGCAAAAAAGTCTGGATCAACGACTCCTACTGGCTGGTAATGCCTTTTAAACTTAAGGATTCGGGAGTTACCCTGAAATATCTGGGCGATGCCAACACCGAAAGCGGCCAGGACTCCGATCTGCTCCAGCTAACGTTTGCGGGGGTGGGTGTTACGCCGGATAACAAGTACCATGTTTGGGTAGATAAAAAATCGCGACTGGTAACTCAGTGGGCCTATTTTGAAAAATACACGGATGAAAAGCCGGTCATAATAAACGCCTGGGGCGGCTACCAGAAAGTGGGCAATATCCTGATTGCCACGGAACGAGGCACACGGGGAAACCTTTTGCCTGTGGAAGAGCTGCGGGATTGACGATTATCTCCCTCGTTTGCCCGGATTTTGCCGAATTTCATGTAGCAGAGCCAGTTGTCGCGGCGAAAGCAGTTCGTCGGGTGATTGGCGGTTTCCAATCAGGCTGTTGGCACGGCAGGCCTGGAGGCTGGTCATGGGGATGAAGCGGTAATCTGTTTGTGCCATATAGTATTTAGGTTCACTATCGATGCGGAAGCCTTCATTTTTGGCACAGGCGGTAAAATTTTTCGGCTGGGTTTTTTGTGCCAGTACTTCTTTGCTGGTAACGGAGGGATCGTACCAAACTTTCACCACTTCACGGCCATCCTGGTAACCCGGCTGTGTTTCTATCACGCCGGGCAGCGCCCCGAAAACGCCTTCTCCGGTCCAGAAGCAGTACATGGAAAAAGTGGCCACCTGCAAGCCGGCTTCCCGGGCGGCTAATTCCTCTTCCAGCAATTCCAGATAACGGGGCACGGCCTGGCCGTTTATTTCGAGTGCCCGGCGCATGCCGTTTACCAGTTGATGCGAAGAGCGGAAGTTGGGCATACGCAACACGATGTCCTGATAATCGGCGCGCACAATGCGTACCACCGGATTGTTCCAGGCCGGCTCGCCGAACAGCTTTAGCGCCTGGGCGTCTTTGCCTCCTTTGTTGTTGTAAATGCACACCGGCACAAAGAGAGATTCGATGGCCTCCACGATCAGCGGATCAGAGAGTGTGCTGTTGCCGTATCGGGTGCAATTGGAACATCCGGGCACTTCCTGAAACAGGATCAGGAGAGGTTTGCCGGTTTTTTTGGATGCTGCCTGGCCGGCGTCCAGATCGCGGAGCCAGTGGACCTTGCCGAGTTCTTCCGGATTGGAGGAGCTATCTCTGGCTGTTTCGGTTGGAAAATCATTTGAGGGAGTTGGTACTGCCCCCGGTTTTTTCATAAACCAAAAGGAGCCGGCAAACAGCAGAATACCGGCGGCGGAAAGAAACCTAATGTTTTTCATTGTCAATTTTTTAAACCTTTTGCCTGGTTTTTCCTTTTATGCAACTTTGCACAAAATTATACCATGGAACTGCTTACTAACCCGGATGTTTGGATTGCGTTTGTCACCCTCTGTGCCCTTGAAATCGTACTCGGGATAGACAACATCATTTTTATTTCTATTCTGACCAGTCGCCTTCCACAGGAAGAACAGGCCAGAGCCCGCAGATTGGGCCTTTCGCTGGCTATGGTCATGCGTATTGGTTTGCTTTTCTCTATTTCCTGGCTGATGCAACTTACTGCGCCACTGCTTACCATAGTTGGCAATGAGATAAGCGGCCGGGATTTAATTTTGTTGTTGGGAGGTTTATTCCTGATGTACAAAAGTGTGAAAGAAATTCATGCCAAAGTGGACGATGCCGGACAACCTGCTGAAAATATCAAGAAAATGAGCTTCTCAACGGCCATTTTCCAGATTATTCTGGTGGATCTTGTTTTCTCACTGGATTCTGTGATCACGGCAGTGGGTATGGTGAGCCATATTGAGGTGATGATTGCTGCGGTAATCGTTTCTGTGGGCGTGATGATGTTGGCTGCTGCCCCGATCAGCAATTTTGTCAACAAGCACCCGGCCGTGAAGATCCTTGCCCTGGCGTTCCTGATCATGATCGGTGTGGCGCTTATCGGCGAAGGCCTGGATTTCCACATTCCCAAGGGATATATCTATTTTGCCATGGCTTTTTCTATTGGTGTGGAATTCATCAATATTCGCATCAAAAACAGGGCCTGATCCTGCCGTTCAGGTCAAAATACATCGCTTTGGTGGGTTGAACCCCTCATTTTTCGGCGAGTCGAACTACCTTTCGGCTCGCCGAATTATTTTATCCATGAAAAAAACCTTGTTCCGCACTTTTTGCTGGCTGTTGTTCCTGCCGCTTTCCCTGAGCGCTCAAAAAAACATTACGCTCGAGGATTGTTTCTCTTTTTTCAAATTCTACCCGCAATCAGGCGCTAATTTTCAGTACCTCAAAGACGGAGCGCGCTATGTGGAAGCCGACCGCGATGGTGAGTTGCATATCCGCGATGTGCGCAACGAGGACTTTGATTCAACGATCACGCTGAATCTGACGGATGAGCTCCGCAACTTTGATCAGTTTGAGTTCAGCGAAGACGAGACTCGGCTGCTGTTGCGCACAGAAACCGAACCGGTGTATCGGCATTCGGTACTGGCCAAATATTATGTGTACCACCTGGGCACCCAAAAAGTGACACCCCTTTCCGACAAAGGAAAACAACAGTTCACCGCTTTTTCTCCGGATGGAAACAAGGTGGCTTTCGTGCAGGACAATAATTTGTTTATCAAGGACTTGATCAGTGAACAAACCGTTCAGATCACATACGACGGTGAGTTCAATAAAATAATCAACGGCCTGCCCGACTGGGTATATGAAGAGGAATTCAGTCCGGTAGATGGCGACGGCATGGTGGCTACGCGCTGGAGCCCAGACGGCAGCATGCTGGCTTTTATCCGCTTCGATGAAAGTGCGGTACCGGAAATGGGCCTCACCTGGTATGAAGGCAGCTTGTATCCGCGCCGAAGCCAGTTCAAATACCCGAAGGTAGGCGAGGCCAATTCGGTGGTGAGTGTGCATCTGTATGATTGGAACCAACGCAAAATGCTGGGTCAGTTGATGGGATTGGAGAAAGATGACTATTGTCCGCGCATCCACTGGACGCCCGGTAATGAGCTGGTGATGACCCGCCTGAACAGGCAGCAGGACACCCTGGATTTGCTGTTGGCCAGGCCGGAAATGGCTATATACGATCAGGAGGATAACACCCGATGGATTCCTACCCAATTGTTGCTGGAAGAAACCGACAAGGCCTATGTGGATGTGGAATCGGAGAACAAGCTGGTATTTCTGAAAAAAACGCCGCATTTCCTCTTGATGAGCGAGCGCGACGGATGGAATCATATTTACCGCATACCGGTGGACAGGTCATCCAAGGAGTCGCCCCTGAATCTGACACCGGGGAATTTTGATATCACGAGCTTTTATGGGGTGGATGAAGCCAAAGGAAAGTTCTATTTCCAGGCAGCTACGCCTACTCCGCTCGACCGGCAGATTTGGGAGGGCGATTTGAATGGCGGCGCGGCCAAATTGCTCACTCCGCCTTCAGGCACACATTCGGCCGAGTTCAGTCCGACCTTCGATTATTTCACCCACAGCTGGTCGAACGCCAATACGCCG
>JADZFI010000104.1 GCA_020850025.1 Saprospiraceae bacterium | reverse complement strand
TATGTCCAACAGTCAGCGGTATTCAGCAGGTGATATTAACCTCCTTGGTAAGGTAGGTGACCTGGAAGTTTCGCGTTCTGAATTTGATACGTATGAAAAGCTGGTGTACTCTGAACAGCAGCGAGAAAACGCCTATCAAATTCGCAGCCAGGCTTGGACCTATTTTGTTGAGAAAGCCATTGTAGAACAGGAGGTAGAACCTCTGGGCTTGGGTGTTGGGCAGGAAGAACTGCTTGATCTTCAATTTGGACTGAATCTCAGTCCTGTCATCGTTGAGCGCTTCAAGAATGAGGCTGGTCAACCTGATCGGGCTCAGCTAGCCGGTATCAAAAATGCCATAGAACAGGGTCAGTTCACAGACCCTCGCGCCCGCGCCTACTGGTCTCAACAGGAGAAGGAAATCATCAAAACTCGCCTTCAGGAAAAGCTGATTAATGCTGTCAGCAAGGGTATGTACACACCCAAATGGCAAGCTGAGATGGTTTTCAAGGAGACTAACAATCGCCGGGACTTCGTTGCAGTCCGCATTCCTTTTGATAAAATCAAGGATGATGAAATCAAAATGGAAGACAGCGACTATAAAGATTTTATCAGAGAAAACCCAAATCTCTTTGAACAGCAGGAAGAAATGCGTGTCATTTCCTTTGCCACCTTCGCGGTAGTACCCACTTCTGCCGACTCAACTGCTGCTTATGAATCAATAAGCAAATTGATTGGAGAACTCCGCAATGCAAAGAATGACTCTTCTTTTTGTATTGCCAATGGCGGTGCATTCAGCGGCATCTATGTGCCAAAGAAACAATTCCCTTCAGCATTCGCAGATTCCGCCATGACGCGCCCATTGGGTTCGGTAATTGGCCCCATTTTCGACGATGGTGAATATCGCATTCTAAAGGTAATTGACCGCAAAGCGCTGCCTGATTCCGTACGAGCCAGACACATCCTTCTCCGTGAGGCCACACCGGAAAATAGTGCGCGCGCCGACAGTTTGATAGCTCTTATCAAATCCGGCAAGCAACGCTTCGACTCGCTGGCGATCAGGATCAGCCAGGATCCGGCATCCGGGAAAGATGGCGGTGATCTTGGATGGTTTGGCAATGGTAATATGGTGAAGGAATTCAACGATCTGTGCTTCATCACCGGCGAACAAGGAAAGATTTACAAGATTTCCACACAGTTCGGCTGGCACATTGTAGAAATTACGGGTAAGAAGTTTGAGTCTGGCGAGATGTCTGCTAAAGTGGCAGTACTCGGTCGTAGGATCGAACCTAGCAAAACCACACAGCAAGCTGTAAAAGACAAAGCCGTTTCTGTTATTCAACAGGCCAAAACGCTTTCCGATCTTGAAAACCTGGCCAATCAAAATCGTGGTCAATTCCAGGCGCTTCAGAACCTGAAGCAGAATGATTTTGTCATCGGTTCCATGGGCACAGGGGATGATGTGCGCGAGGTCATTCGTTGGGCATTTGAAGAAAATAACAAGGTAGGAAACATCAGCAAAGAAGTTTTTGCCTTCGGTGATCCAAATGGTGGCTACTTCGATAGCAAGTATCTGGTGGTTGGATTGAAAAGTATCATTCCAAAAGGCAAGCCAACGGTGGCTTCACTCAAAGCAACGCAAGAGGCTGATCTACGCATCAAGAACTTGAAAAAGGGTGCTATGATCATCAGCAAAACGCAAAATCCAAGCGACCTTTCTGCTATTGCCGCACAGTGGAACAATGGTAGAATTGATACCCTGAAATCTGTGAACTTCCTGTCGACCAATAATGAACCTCGTGTTGCAGGCACTGTTTTTGCCCTGGAAACAGGTAAAATGAGTGCACCGATCATCGGTAACCTTGGGGTGGTTTACGTCATTCCGATCACAGACGTTCTGGAGCAGCCGCTTCCAGCTGATATGACTTTGTTCCGTCGTCAGATGTCTTCACAGGCCATCACGGGTATGCGTACCAGCCTGATGAAGTCGCTGCAGCGCGGCTATGATGTTCAGGACAATCGCCATAGGTTCTGGTAACAACCACGTAACCATGCGGCCATTTTCGAGCCGGCCCGGGGATTCCCGGGCCGGCTCGAATTTTTTCCGGCCTTCCTCAGAATGATCCTGGCTGTCGAATATTATCCGAAACAAGGAATTGCTACCGACCTCTCTTGTTTTCACTACATTTGTTCTTTCTAAGGTGGTCATTCTTTCCATTACACCATTAACCGCTGCTATATGTTTCGAGCACTCATTAAAATTGCTTTTTTCCTGGTTGCAGGTATTTTGATTTACAATTATTTTTTTGGAACGGCTGACGAGAAGGAAAATTCCAAAAAAGTATTCGGACAGGTCAAGGGGGTGGTAGTATCTGTAGGGCAATTGTTGAAAACAGAAAAAGACAAATTCGATGCAGGCAAGTATGACGCAGCATTGGATAAACTCGGTGAAGTCTATCATGCAGTTCGAGCTCAGGCGCGTTATGTTGATGAAAAAGTGATCAAACGTTTGGATGAGTTGGAAAACAGGAAGGCTGATCTGGAAAATGAGCTTAAGGATATTGAAGCCGCCGATTTGCAAAACGCCTCCCCTGCTCTGAAAAAGAAAGATCCTAAAGTGGAAAAGGAAAGGGCAGAAAAGTTGGCTAATCAGGCCAAAAGGAAAGCGGAACTCCTCCGCGAACTGGAAACGCTGGTGAAGGACTCTGAAACCCTGCTACAGGATGCCGGGCAATAGCCCAACACCCGGCTGTTTAACAAGTCGTTCAGGGTATTTTTTCCTCAGAGTTTTTATTCTCAGCAGCTTAGCCGATCTTTGCGCCGCTAAAAAGAGGGGGAAGTCTTTTGTCTGTTGAAAACGAGGGTTGATGCTGTGAAAGCCTGCCTTGATCTTAACTTCTATAGTTAAGCCAAACATTCATAACCCCTCGCTGTTCTGAGAGCCTATTCCAACGATAAAATTATCCAATGACGGAATTTTTGCAGCTTATAATGGGGAGTGACTGGGAAAACTCGCTCATCATCATATTGAACCTGATATTGATTGAAAGTTTGCTTTCAGTAGACAATGCAGCCGTAATTGCCACCATGGTAATGGATTTGCCTCCCGAAAAACGGAAGCTGGCACTTCGCTATGGTATCATTGGCGCCTACGTTTTTCGTGGAATATGCCTGGTTTTTGCCGCCTGGCTGATAAAAATCTGGTGGCTAAAACCTCTCGGTGGACTCTATCTGATTTACCTGACCATTGATTATTTCAGGCGTAAGGCAACACCTCAGAAAGACGACGATACCCTTAACAAGGAGACTACCTGGTATTACAGGATTACTCGCGGACTGGTTGGGCCATTCTGGGCTACTGTCATTGCCGTGGAAATTGTGGATTTGGCTTTTTCGCTGGATAACGTCTTTGCAGCCGTTGCGTTCACCGATAATATTATCCTGATTTGCACCGGGGTTTTCATCGGTATCCTGGCCATGCGATTTGTGGCACAGTGGTTTGTTCGACTGCTGGAAAAATACCCGTTCCTGGAAACAAGCGCATTTGCTGTGATAGGTGTACTCGGTTTTAAGCTAAGCTTTTCCTTTGTTTGCCATCTTTTCCCGGAAGCATCCTGGTCAAAAGCCATGGAAAGTGAAACGGCTGATTTAATTGTCAGCATCATCACCGCCAGCTTTTTCTTCGTACCAGTTATGACCTCCAGATTCCTGGGCTGGCCCAAGGCAGGAGCCAAAGCAGGAAAGTGAGTAAAGTAGAGGGCATCTTTGGCTGTTAAAGATGCCCAAAAAACTTGTTCCAAATTTTTTCTAACCTTACTTTTGGACGTCTTTTCCTATGCAGGAAAGGAATCACATCCCTGTTGTTTTAACCCGATAAAACAGCTTTCCAACTTTGCGATCCATACTTCCATTGTTCTTTGGAGCAGCCATTGCTGTAGCGGCTGTTTGGGTAAATGATGCCAGGCAGCAGGCTGCTGGTGTTGGATTACCGGAAGTTGCCCTGAAAGAAGTTCATCCTACCGACTATTTTGCTCCTCCGGTGTCCGGGCCGGTTATGTTAACCGGTACCTGCGGCGAACTTCGTCCCAATCACTTTCATGCAGGGCTGGATATAGACGGCGTAACGGGTAATCCAATCCTGGCCGCGGCTGATGGTTATGTCGAAACCGTTAAAGTGCAGGCTAGCGGCTATGGTAATGTTTTGTATGTAAAACATCCCAATGGCTACACTACTTTATACGCCCACCTGGACCGATTTGCCCCTGAAATTCAACGGCATGTAAAGTCGCGTCAATACGAACTGGAACGCTTTGAACTTGATCTGACCCTTCCTTCAGATATGTTTCCGGTTAAAAAAGGCCAACTAATAGGATATTTGGGCAATACTGGCGGCTCCCAGGGCCCGCATTTGCATTTTGAAATTCGAAGCCCTTCCGGGAAAGCGGTCAACCCCCTCCTTTGTGGCATTCCGGTTACGGATAACCTGGCGCCTGATATCCGGGATCTGAAGGTTTATTTCCTTAACCCAAAAAGAGAAGTGTTGGGAAGCAGGCCGTTCCCCCTGAAAAAAGACAAAGCCGGAAACATTGGGCTTGAAGGTGATACCGTGAGAATTGGTGGAGCCACCATCGGATTTGGCGTTAAAACGTACGATCGTTCTAACCTTCGGCGCAACGATAATGGCGTATATTCCGTAGCATTATACACCAACGATAAACTCGCCTTCCAATGGACGGCCGACGAGTTTGATTTTGACGATACCCGCTACCTGAATGCGCACATCGACTATCCGGCGCGGCAACGATACGGTTCCTGGTTTCACCGTTGTTTTACACTTCCCGGCGATTTTCTGGCAAATTACACGCGCACAGAATCCATGGGGGCTATCCAGCTCAATTCCCGGGAGCCCGTCAAGGTTACGCTTAAAATTAGCGATGCCATGGCCAATGTAAAAACGCTCAATTTCTGGGTCATACAAGATGAAACAGCCATGGAGTCCTTCATGAGTCCGCCATTTCTGTTTCTTTTTCCCTACGATCAGGAAAACCGGCTGGATATGGATGGGTTGTCGCTCACCCTGCCTCGAGGCACACTGTATGAAACCGTGCAGATGCAATACATGGTGTCGGTTGACAGCAGCAGCGACCTGTATTCCCCCATGCACCACCTGCATGATGAGCGTACACCTGTGCACAAACATTTTGATATTCGCCTGAAACCGACACATCTTCCATCACACCTGCGTTCCAAAGCCGTTATTGCGAATTGTAACAGCGGTCGGCCGGATAATTGTGGCGGCGTTTGGCAGGGTGATTGGTTGAGTACCCGCACGCGTGCCTTCGGCGATTATTGCGTGATGGCTGATACCATTCCACCCAGGATAACCTCTGTAAATTTTACCAGAGATATGCGTAAGAAATCCAGCATGTCGTTCCGCATTATGGACAATTTCGCCGTGGCGGGACTGGCAGACAACCTAAGTTACCGAGGCTCCATCGACGGGAAATGGGTGCTTTTTGAATACGATAAAAAACGCAACCGGATCACTTATACTTTTGATGAACGAGTGGGAAAAGGCGAGCATACCGTGAGGATCATCGCAAAAGACGATAGGGGGAACGAAGGTGTTTTTGAAGGAAAATTCATTAAATGAGATAAAATAATGGCCCTGTTCGGAATAGATCTCGGAGGCACGAAACTGGAAGGTATTGTGTTGGAAAGCCGGAATAATCCTGTGCCATTGTGTCGTCTGCGTATCCCGACGGAAGCTGATAAAGGATATGCGCATATCATCTCCAGGATCGTCACCATGCGCAATATGCTGGAGCAGGAGTCAGGACAAAAAGCAATGCACCTGGGCATAGGCCATCCCGGCACCCTCGATCCGAATACCGGCTTGATCAAAAATGCCAATACCACCGTACTCAATGGCAAACCATTTAATGCCGACCTGAAAGAGGCATTGGGTATTCCCGTACGTCTTGCCAACGATGCCAATTGTTTTGCTGTTGCGGAAGCGCTCATGGGAGCCGTTCCGGATGCTGTGCCGAATGCGACCGTGGTATTTGGCGTGATCATGGGCACCGGAGTTGGCGGAGGATGGGTATTACACGGAAAAGTACACAATGGACGACAAGGCATCGGCGGCGAATGGGGCCACAACTTTTTGGACGACACTGGCGGGTTATGCTATTGTGGAAAAACAGGCTGTGTGGAAAAAGTGATTTCGGGCCCGGCCCTGGAAAAGCATTATTTTGAATTAAGCGGCGAAAATCGCCCCTTGCGTGAAATTGTTGCACTGGCAGAAACAGGTCAGGACACTGTAGCAAAACAAACCATGGACCGACTCCTCCATTTTTATGGCAAAGCCATGGCCACGGTCATCAATATGATGGATCCAGATGCCGTAATACTTGGCGGCGGGGTAGGTAATATTGACAGACTTTACTCTGATGGACCGGCAGAAGTTCAAAAGCATCTGTTCAATCCTCGTATAGATACCATATTTCTTCGCCCCAAACTTGGCGACAGCGCAGGAGTATTCGGCGCAGCCTTGCTTTGACGGCTTACGGCTAACGGCCTACGGTAGCCGTTAGCCGTCAATTTTTCCCGGTTCCCTTTTCAAAACGCAGAAATCGCGCTACCTTTGCGCGCGTTTTGACCGCCAAGGTGGTTGGAAACCCCCTGTTTCAACATTTATCATTCAACTTTTATTCAGTAACAACATGGCAACGACGGCAGATATCCGCAACGGAATGTGCATCGAACACAACAACGACATCGTAAAAATCATAGATTTTTCGAAGTTCCAGGTAGGTCGCGGCAGCGGCAAGGTTTGGACCAAACTCAAAAGCACTACCTCTGGTCGTGTAGTGGAGTTCACATTTAACAGCGGCGCCACCATCAACGAGGTGCGTGTGGAACGTCGCAAATTCCAATACCTCTACCCTGAAGACGGCGGTTTTGCCCTCATGAACCAGGAAACCTTCGACCAGATTTCCATCCCTAACGACATGGTGGATAATGGTCAGTTTCTGAAAGAAGGGGATATTGTGGACGTTTTGTACCACTCCGCAAAAGATACCATCCTTTCGGTGGAATTGCCTCAAACCGTTATTTTGCAAATTACCTACTGCGAGCCAGGTCTGCGTGGCGACACTGCTACCAACACGCTCAAGCCTGCTACGGTGGAAACCGGTGCAGAAGTTCGTGTTCCTTTGTTCTGCGATCAGGGTGATCTCATCAAGATTGACACTACCACCGGCGCTTACATCGAGCGCGTGAAGAAGTAAGATTTTAGTGCATTACTGCGCTGTGAGCCATTCCGGGTATTCCGGGATGGCTTTTTTTATCCGGATGCGATCCGGGGTTACACGATGGCACTCACTTCTTTTACCTCAAAAGTGGCGATACCTTCTGCTGTTTGAATTAACAAGTTTCCCTGTGCATTGACGCCCTGAATTACACCTTCAAACACAGTATGGTCCGAATGCCGGATATATTGGGATGAGATGCCCCGCCGCCAAAGATGAGTTTCATATTCGTCCTTAATGGCAGCTTTTTGCCCGGACTTTAGCTGAAGATATCGTTTTTCGAGGCATTCGAACAGGCGTTCAGCCAGCTCATCAGGGTTGAAATTCGTCCCGGTGTTCAGTGCCAGGGAAGTGGCATTAGGAAGATCGGCCGGGAATTCAGTCTGGTTGACATTCAGGCCGATCCCGACAATCGAACTTTGCAGATTGGCGCCGGAAATGACATTTTGTATCAAGATTCCTGCAGCTTTTTTGTCACCCAGGTACAAATCATTGGGCCATTTGATTTTTACTGTGGAGGAGACGTCCGATAAAGGGGCTGATTCATCGGGTTGCAGCGACATTCTTCTGCCAATGGCCTCCACGGCCAGATCACGGAGCGCAAGTGCTGCGGCCATACTTAGGTAAAACTGTGCCATGGCATCCAGCCAGGTGGGGTACAGAATAATACTCAATAACAGATTTTCCCCGGGCTTGCTTTGCCACCGACTGCCAAGTTGCCCCTTGCCGGCTGTCTGATTGGCAGCCCGAACCACGGTTCCTTCTGGCGGCCTGGTTTTTGCAGCCCCCTTTTGACCCAAAGCAATGAATTCAGCCGCCCAATCGTTCGTAGAGGGCAGTTCGTCGAAACAGTGGTAAACCTTTCCTATGAACAAAGTGTTTGACATTCGATTTTCAACTTGCAAGGGTCAAGGTATTGGTTTGAACAGGTATCCATGACATAGTTTGTCAAATTTTATCATAAACACCTTACCTTTGAAACTGAATTTTGAAACATCGCGTTTCATTTGAAATCAAAAATTAGTAGAATTTGATCACCATTCCCAGCCGGCGGGCCAAGAGCCCGCAACTTGAACAGCTCAATCACCTCATTGTAGAGGGTATTCGCGACAAAAAAGGTAAGAAGATCGTGCAGCTCGACCTCCGCAAACTCGGCGATGCGCCTGCAGACTTCTTCATCATCTGTGAGGGAGATTCCAACACGCATGTAAAGGCTATTACCGACAGTATCTACAAAAAAGTAAAAGAGGAGATGGATGCCGCACCCACCCATACGGAAGGCTCCAGCAACTCTAAATGGATACTGATGGACTACTTCAATACAGTAGTGCACGTTTTTCACCCCGAAACCCGCGAATTTTTCGAACTCGAACACCTTTGGAGTGACGCCGATGTCACCGAGTTCGGAGAAGTCTGAATCCTGTAAAAACACTCGCGCGATCACCCATCGCGCCACAACACCATGGAAGATAATAAAAGAAGAGACGATTCCTCTGATCGTCGCCCTGAAGAAAACGGAGAAGGCGGTGGTCTTCCCCGTTTCAACTTTATGTGGGTCTTTATCCTGATCGGATTGGGCCTGCTCGTGTTACAAGTCACCAAATTTTCCGGCAAACCGGAAAATGCCTCCTGGACGGATATTGAAAAATGGGCCAAAAAAGGCCAAATTGATCGCTTCATCGTGGTTAACCCCAAAGAAGCGTATGTCTACATAAAGCCAGACTCCCTCACCGTAGGCGACCATGCCACACGCGTAAAATCGCCTAAAAAGACCATGTTCAATGCTGACCAGCCGAACTACGTCATGAACATAGGCAGTGTGGAAGTGGCATCCTCCAAGGTAGACAAGATCAACGAAGCCATCATCAAGGAGAAAAAGCAGCAGCCCATCGAAATGAAAATCGAAGACCGCATCAACTGGACAGCGGTCATGATCAATTTCGGGTTGCCCATTCTCATCTTTATCGGCCTCTGGATCTTTATCCTCCGACGCATGGGCGGCGGTGCAGGTGGCCCTGGCGGCCAGATTTTCAATATCGGAAAATCCAAGGCCACGCTGTTTGACAACAACTCCAAGGTAAACATCACCTTCGCCGACGTAGCAGGCCTGGACGAAGCCAAGGAGGAGGTGATGGAAGTAGTTGATTTCCTGAAAAATCCCAAGAAATACACCGTATTGGGTGGTAAGATCCCCAAAGGTGTACTGCTGGTAGGACCTCCGGGTACCGGTAAAACCCTGCTCGCCAAAGCAGTGGCAGGGGAGGCTAATGCACCTTTCTTCTCTATCTCCGGTTCGGATTTCGTGGAAATGTTCGTAGGCGTGGGCGCCAGCCGTGTGCGCGACTTGTTCCGCCAGGCTCGTGAAAAAGCGCCTTGCATCATCTTCATTGATGAAATTGACGCCATCGGTCGTGCCCGCGGACGCGGCGCCGTACAGGGCGGCAACGACGAGCGTGAAAACACGCTCAACCAGCTGCTCGTGGAAATGGACGGCTTCCCGACCGACAAAGGGGTAATCCTGATGGCAGCTACCAACCGACCGGATATTCTAGACCAGGCGCTGCTGCGCCCCGGCCGTTTCGACCGCCAGATCGGCATTGACCGTCCGGATTTGAAAGGCCGTGCCCAGATCTTCAAGGTGCACATGAAAAACATCAAGGTGTCGCCCGAAGTAACGGCCGAAACTTTGTCTGAAATGACCCCTGGCTTCGTAGGCGCCGATATTGCCAACGTGTGCAACGAGGCAGCCCTGATTGCCGCACGCCGCGAAAAAACGGCAGTGGATCTCGACGATTTCAACTACGCCCTCGATAAAGTAATCGGCGGTCTGGAGAAAAAGAACAAGATCATCAGCCCGGAAGAAAAGCAGATCATTGCCTACCACGAAGCCGGCCACGCCATCTGTGGTTGGTTCCTGGAGCACGCACACCCGCTGGTAAAGGTAACCATCGTGCCGCGTGGACTGGCAGCCCTTGGTTATGCGCAGTACCTGCCGAAAGAGCAATACATCACCCGCAAGGAAAAACTGCTCGACGATATGTGCATGACCCTCGGTGGCCGAGCCGCCGAATCGGTGGTGTTCGATAAAATCAGCACCGGCGCTCAGAGCGATCTGGATCATATCACACGCCTGGCGTACGATATGATCGTGAACTACGGTTTGAGTGATAAAGTCGGCAACGTGTCCTACTACTCCATGCTCAACGATAGTTTCAACCGTCCGTTCTCCGAGCAAACAGCTTTCATCATCGACACCGAGGTGAAGAATATGATCGAAAACGAGTACGTCCGGGCGAAGAAACTCCTCAAGGAAAAACGCAAGGAACTGGATGCCCTGGCCAAGGCGCTGTTGGAAAAAGAGGTGTTACACCGCGCCGACCTGGAGGTCATCGTCGGCAAACGCCCCTTCTCCGATCCAACCCCCGGCGAAAGCGGCCATGTTCCGGAAGTAGGCACGCCATCTTCGGATGAAGCCGCTTAAGGACGACGGGGCCATATCTAAATAAAAGGCCGACGGCGCTGCTCCTGGATGGGGTGGCGCCGTCGGTGTTTCTGGGGATGTATTTTAATGCCCACTCACACCCTTACCGCCACAGCTCCCCGTTTCCTGCCGCTATCCACCAGCCGGTGTGCTTCTGCAATTTCTTCTATGGAATAGGTTTTATCAATTACCACTTTCAACCTGCCTTCAGTGGCCCATTCGCTGATGCGTCGCAGTTTGGGCAGATCGTTGAGGGCTACTCCGGCCAGCACTTTTTTGCCCTGGAGCATACCGTTAAAATGCCCGGCGATCATGCCCTTTAGCAGGGCTGCTCCCAGAATGAGTTTGCCTCCCTTTTTTAAAGGAGAAAAACAGGCCTCCAGTGGGGTTTTATTGACTGTTTCATACACCACACCAAAGCTTTCGGGGGCCGGGGTGTGGGCAGGATTTGTGTAGTCAAGCACTTCATCAGCACCCAGGGAGCGCACCAGTTCGAGATTGGCGGTACTGCACACGCCGGTAACTTGCGCGCCCATGATCCGGGCAATTTGTACCGCTGCAGTACCGACAGCCCCGGAAGCGCCGAAAATCAACACCTTTTGTCCGGGCTGAATGTTGGCCAGTTGCAAATAATGCAATGCCGTATGCGCTCCAAAGGGCAGACAGGCGGCTTCCTCATGTGAAAGCTGGGCGGGTTTGGGAATCACCACTCCGTTTTCCGGCAAACACAGGTATTCCGCGTGGGCGCCCATCGTCATGTCGGTACTGCCAAATACCTCATCTCCGGATTTGAAATGGGTAACCCCTGCTCCTGTGGCAGCTACCACCCCGGAAAAAGTGTATCCCAAAATGGGGCGTTTGGGTTTAAACAAACCGAACACCAACCGCGCGGCAAAGGGATCTGCCCGTCGAATGCGGGCATCGCCTGAAGAGACAGAGGTAGCGTAAATGCGAATAAGGAGGTCGTTAGCGCCGGGAACCGGCTGGGGGACGTTTTTAACTTGCACCACCTCAGGTGCGCCGTAACGTTCATAAATAGCTGCTTTCATACCAAAATCATTGTTGTTGATGGGGCAAAGGTCAGGGTAGTCTTTGACCACATTCGTTGACTTAAGTTAAGAAAGCACGAAGGGGGAGAGAAAAATCAGCGTTTTTCCATGATACGCTTGCGTATCCGGCTAAGCGATTCGGGTTTAATGCCCAAATAACTGGCCAACTGGTATTGAGGTACGCGATCCAGCAACTCCGGACGGGTATTCAACAGGTGCAGGTATCGTTCTTCCGGACTTAGCATGAGCAGCGTGGCGAGCGACTCCTGGCTTTTGCCAAGCTCTTCCTCCACAGCTATCCGGGTTATTTCCTTGAAACGGGGAAATTGCTCAAACAAACGTTTTTCATCCTCCGGCGTACCAACCGTTAGGATCGTATCTTCCACACAGGCCAGATAATAACGAGCCGGTTTCCGCTTAAAGGTGCCTTCATAGGGCGTTACCGGCTGACCTTCGGTGTAAAAATGGGTGGTTCGCTCTTCCCCGTCCACCAGATAATACTGCCGAACACAACCTTTGAGGATAAAAAAGCAGAGATTGGAAACCTGGCCTTCCCGCAGTAGCACATCCCCTTTTTCGAATTGACGAATGTTCATGCTTTCCAGGATGCCCTGCACCTCCCGTTCACTCAAAGTGGCAAACTGGGATATATAGCGAATGATCTCCTGCTCCGGCCCTGGCGCCGGTTTCTTGTCGGGGAAGAAGTTTTTAGCTAAGACCATGGTGGTTGCGGTGTTGCGAATTTTTGTCGTTTCATACCTATAAGGTTTTTAAAACCTTATAGGTCTGAAACGACAAAAATTCACATAATTGAACAGGTAAAAAAGAGTTAAAAGTTATTGTATCCTTCTACCCTCCAATTGTATGATTGGTGCTTCATGTGAAAGGAAGCGGCCCCTCTAAATCTTGAAATTACCGTCGGACGTTCTATTATTGTTGGCAAGTTATGAAAAAAAGCCTGATAAGAGGTAAATATATAATCCTCTGGATTAGAGCAAAAATCGTGTTTAACGGGATTAAAATGATGATACAATATGGTGTTCACAAACTGAGTATGGTTTTCCACAGGTACTCTTCTCAGATAGTCGTTAAATAAAGCACCCCTTCTCTTGTAAGTCTTATTGTAAGCCTTTGCGTATGCATTAAAGAAGTTGCTGAATTGTTGCATCACGAATTTTGCACAATCCGTTTCTGAACTGGGATCGAATCTCAATGGCATTAAGGATGAAATATCAGGTAGTTGTCTTACTTGAATTAAAAAGTGAAAGTGATTGGGCATTAAGGCATAGGAGAATGTTCGGCATACCGGGTAAATGTACTTTTCATATTTTCCCAGAAAGAAATCAAAATTATTCGTTTCTCTAAATAGGTTTTCCGTACCAACAGCATGATTAAAAAGGTGGTAAACTTTTCCGGGAAGTAAAGGCACAAAAGGAGTTTGCATCTGGTTAGTTTTTACCAAAATTAGGGTGTATTTGGTAAAAATGCAATACTTCAAGGCCAAAAAACAGGATATTTATAGTCTGCTTGTCGCGTTTCAGATTCAGACCTATAAGGTTTTTAAAACCTTATAGGTCTGAATCTGAAACGCGACATCCAACAGGCAAAACCAACCTGAAATGAGTCTATAACCCCCACAAACCCCTCACCACCCCTTCACCTGATGCGGATACCTCACCACATAACTCTCCTTGATCAATCGAGTAAGTCGCTCGCGGAACTCGTCCATGCCTTCCTTGCTGTGTGCTGAAATGAACACGCTCTCGCCATAATTATGCTTCATGCGGTCGCGCAAGTCGGCCTCAATTTCTACTTTGGTGGTATCGTCCAGCAGATCGTCGTAGTAGCGCTCCCGGTAGAGATCAATTTTATTGAACACCATCAGTGTGGGTTTTTCTGCAGCGCCGAGCTCCTGAAGGGTCTTTTGCACCGTCCGTATATGGTCTTCACACTGCGGGTGGGCAATGTCTACCACGTGTAGCAGGATATCACTTTCCCGTACCTCGTCCAGCGTGCTTTTGAAGCTCTCCACCAGGTGGTGCGGCAATTTGCGGATAAATCCTACGGTGTCCGACAACAGAAACGGCATGGTATTGAACACTACTTTTCTCACCGTGGTGTCCAGGGTAGCAAAGAGTTTGTTTTCAGCCAGCACCTCCGATTTGGACATCAGGTTCAATAGCGTGCTTTTCCCCACGTTGGTGTAACCCACCAGCGCTACGCGAACCATTTCTCCCCGGGTTTTGCGCTGAGTCTGATTTTGCCGGTCAATGTCCTTGAGCCGATCTTCCAGAATTTTCATCCGGTATTGTACAATCCGGCGGTCGGTTTCAATCTGGGTTTCACCCGGACCACGGGTACCGATACCGCCCGCCTGGCGCTCAAGGTGGGTCCACAAACCCTTCAGGCGTGGCATCAGGTATTTCATTTGGGCCAGTTCCACCTGTGTTTTGGCCTGGGCTGTCTGGGCCCGGGATGCAAAAATATCCAGGATCAGGGTGGAACGGTCAATGATCTTGACCTTGAGCGCTTCCTCCAGATTGTTGGTTTGTTTGCCGCTGAGGTCATCGTCGAATATCACCATGGTGATTTCTTCGTGGCGATCCAGATAGGCGCGTATTTCCTCCACTTTTCCCTTGCCCACAAAAGTGCGGTGCTCAGGGTGTTGCAACCGCTGAGTAAATCGCTTGATGGTTTTTGCTCCGGCGGTTTCGGCCAAAAACTCCAGTTCATCCATATACTCATGTGCCTGGGTTTCTGTTACCTGTGGGGTAATCAGGCCCACGAGCACCGCATATTCTGTTTCTTTTTTTAGCCCGGAAGTTTTTTCACCGAGCGTCCATTCTTTTGCCATAGATGTAGGTTAATGATTCACCGCTGAGTGCGCCAATGGAGCGTAGCTCATTTTGTTCACCTGCTGAGCTTGCCGGTGAAATCCAGGGTAAAGGTCGTTAAGTAAACCAAGATTTTTGCCTAACAAGAAAGAAGGGTAAAAAAGTTCAAATACTCACCTCCGATTCTTTGGGCCGAAACGGAGAGCGCTCGAGATGCTCGCGGAATAAAGCGCCGAAGTAATACAGGCACAGATAAACGGCTATGGCGCCCAGGGTGCTCAACCATTTGGTCCAGTTTTGCAACACCAGAAAGTCGTAGGCGCCATGAAGAAGAATAGCTACCAGCAATCCGCGCATCATCAGGTGTATGCCGGCTTTCGGATCAAATTTGGCCAGACCGGCATAATAGCCCATGGCAATGGCAAACACCAGGTGGGCAGGTATGGCAGTGAAAGCCCGCAAAAGGGCCGTTTCCGGCCCGAAAATATCCAGGTAGTAAAAGTTTTCAACGGAGGCGAACCCCATGCTGATCATGACAGCATAAACGATGCCGTCGAAAGGTTCGTTGAAAAACCGCCAAATCATTGCGCCCAGGATCAGAGCAAGCCACTTGATGATCTCTTCTACAGGAGAGATGACGCCAAAAGCCAACAAACCGGTCAGCACTGGGTCCTGTTCGATATCGCCCACCAGCGGAATCAGCCATTTCTCCAGAGAAATAGCCGGGAACGTAATGGCAACTCCCAGCACATAGCAGCACACTACGGGCAGCAACGACTCCCTCTCGTAGCGGTCGGCACGGTAAACCGCCCAGCAGATCAGCAGACCGGGCAGGGCGGCAAGAATTAATACCAGTGGTGAGAGGCTCGACATATGGTTTGACTGTACAAAAGTGCCTGTTTTGATAGAATTTTTGCGAAAAAAATTTCATTTTCAAGAAAGCAGACGCTTTTTCTGGGTTTCCCCTTAGAGATTTACCTCTAATCTAAGGAAATCTTAAGTTCTGTTTTTCTTATCCCGAAATACATTTGCCCATTATGCCTCACATTTCACTTCCATCACATTTGCCAGGAATAACCGGGTTATTAGAATACCGGCAGGATTCGGCAGCACCTATCCGGGAACTTACTCAGGTTGTTCTGAGAGGCCCTGGCCCCCTCAGCTTTGCAGAGAGGGAAATGATAGCAACGATAGTTTCCCAGGCCAACGGTTGTCAATTTTGTACAGCAGCTCATGCAGCCGTAACCAATGTGCTTTTAGGAGAAGACGACACCTGTGCGCTGGTTCGAGACAATTTTGAAACAGCTCCCATTTCAGATAAAATGAAAGCATTATTGCATATTGCCAGGTTGACCCAGCGTGGAGGTCAATATGTTACCAAAACAGCGGTGGATCGTGCGAAGGAATTCGGCGCCACGGATATGGAGATCCATGATACCGTATTGATTGCGGCATTGTTCTGCCTGTATAACAAATATGTTGACGGATTGGCCACTCAAATGCCTGATTCTGAGGCCTATTTTGGCGTCCTTGCAGAACGAATTGCCGTGAGTTATGGCCG
>JADZFI010000103.1 GCA_020850025.1 Saprospiraceae bacterium | reverse complement strand
GCTGAAGATGCGGAATAAGCACGGTTAAGCGGAATCTTAATCGTCTGATTCAGCTATAGATTAAATATTACTACAATTTCTACACGAAAAATTTAACATGCTTCGGGGTAACATTTTCGCATCTTGGCACGTCTTTCCCAGACACCGGTTACTTTTCACTTTTCACCCTTTTATTGTTTTTATATGGGCGATATCAAACTTTCCCGCAGGCGATTTTTAAAAAAAATGGCCAATACACCCGCTGAAACCTTCCCCTCTGCCGAATCTAGGATAGCAGGAGTGAATGCGGGTTCCCCTTCCCCATTTGGCATAAATGTTCAAATTGAACGTTTGCCGGATTTGCCTGATGATATTTTTGGGCAGGAAGGTGACCATAGGTTCAACACTGAAATGACGCTCCAAGGAGGGCTTGATCCTTACCAGGGGCCATGGACTAAGGTAGAAGCAGCGCACCTATTGCGGCGCACCACGTTTGGGCTAAAAAAAGCACAACTGGATCAAATGTTGGCGCTCGGAAATGCTGAGGCCGCAGTGGATGCCATTCTCTCCGTTCCCACAGCGCCTCCTGCTCCGCCGATTAATAATTACAATAATTACGATCCTAATAACACCTATATTGATCCTGAAGTGCCCTCCGGTACCACTTGGATCAACGCACCCTACGATGTGAATGCAGAAGGGTACCGCATCGAAAGCTGGCGCGGTTGGTGGCTAAATCTGATGTTAGAAAGTGAAGCCAATATACAGGAAAAAATGACCCTGTTTTGGCACAATCACTTTGCAACCAAGACGGAAGCCTTGTTTAGAGGCAAGGCAGCTTATAAGCACAACCAAATGCTCCGGGAAAATTCACTGGGCAATTTTAAGTCCTTTGTAAAAGCAGTTACCCTGGATCCGCTCATGTTGTATTTCCTCAACGGATACCTCAACAATGTAGTTGCTCCGGATGAAAACTACGCCCGCGAACTTCAGGAGTTGTTTACCGTTGGGAAAGAATCCGCTGCAACCTATTCTGAAGATGATGTTGTAGTGGCCGCTCGAGTACTCACGGGTTGGACATTTGACGCCAATGGAGAGGTGGTTTTTTACCCAAATTTGCATGATCAAGGCTTTAAAGTTTTTTCCTCTTTTTATAACGGCGCACAAATAGCTGGAAGCTCCGATGGCAATGCAGAACTAGATGCGCTGCTGAACATGATCTTCCAAAAAGAAGAGGTTTCCTTGTTCATTTGCCGGGAGATTTATCGCTTTTTCGTGTATTACAAAATTGACGCACAAGTTGAAAATGATGTAATTGTACCCATGGCGCAGATCTTCCGCGACAACAATTATGAAATTCTTCCGGTGATGCGCGCTTTGTTGCTCAGCGAGCACTTTTTTGATGCCGCCAACAAGGGTTGCCAAATCAAAAACCCACTTGATCTTACCGTAGGGCTTTTGCGCAACTACAACCTAAGTTTCCCAAGCCCAACACTTTTCGATCAATATTATGTCCGACTGAGCCTCAACTATTTCAACGGCGCTTTACAAATGTTGCCCGGAGACCCGCCCAATGTAGCTGGTTGGCAGGCTTATCGCCAGTCGCCCAGTTATTATCGGATGTGGATAAGCAGTGATACCATAAGAAACCGAAATTTTCTTTGTGATTACCTAATCGGAGGTGTTCCGGTTGGTACGGAGACACTGGTCATTGACCCAATTGGTTTTTCAGCACAATTTTCGGATCCCTCAGACCCGAATCTGCTCCTTGATGACACCCTTTCGATTTTGTTCCCCATGCCGGTTTCTGCCTTGAAAAAGATTGCTTTGAAAAGTATCTTATTGTCAGGTCAAGCCAGCGATCATTATTGGACGGATGCCTGGAATGCCTTGGTCAACAATCCTACGGATCCAATGGCCTATCAAACGGTTTGGATTCGTTTGGCCTTATTGCACCGGCAGGTGTTGAGAATGGCTGATTATCAATTGATTTAAAGGGGATTTGCGCACGGAAGGATGGAGTACCAAGCCGTACACCTGAGCTCCAAACCACAAATACACAATAAATATTAAAATGAAAAGAAGAAGTTTTCTCCGCAATACAGGCCTTGCTGCAGCTTGGGCAAGCTTCCAGCATCAGGGCTACGCTTTAAACCCTATGGCCCAGGTACCGTTTCTACGTGCTTTAGCCGAGGGCGGAAACCAACAAGATCGGGTACTCGTGCTCATCCAGCTCAATGGGGGCAACGACGGCCTGAATACCTTTATTCCATTGGATCAATACGACAACCTGGCACTCAATCGGGCCAATGTATTGATCAATGAAAATGAAATTTTAAACCTGAATGGGACCATAAAAAATGGCCTTCACCCAAGCATGACCGCCCTGCGCGACATGTACAACAACGGGTTAGTCTCAGTGGTGCAAAATGTAGGGTATCCCAATCAGGACTACTCCCACTTCCGGTCTACCGACATTTGGATGTCTGGAGCAGATTCGGATCAAATCCTTGAAACCGGATGGGCGGGCCGTTATTTGCAAAATTTGCACCCTGCGTTCCCCGACGGTTATCCAAATGCTGACAACCCTGATCCATTGGCCATCCAGATCGGTGCTTTTGTTTCCCTGGCTTTGATGGGCAATACATTTCCGATGGGTATGGGTATACAGGACCCTTCGATTTTTTATGACTTTGTCAATGATATCCCAGAACCAACTCCCAATACGCCATACGGTCAGGAATTAGCCTTTCTAAGGCTGGTGTCACTGCAAGCCGAATTGTATTACGAATCGGTAAAAAATGCGGCAGCCATGGGCTCAAATTTGGGCGCCTATCCGCAGAACAATCGCTTGGCGGATCAATTGCGGATTGTAGCTCAATTGATTAGCGGTGGACTTACCACGCCGATCTATATCGTGTCACTGGATGGTTTTGATACCCATAGCGAACAAGTAGACGGCACTTTTGGCAATGCAGAGGGCGTACACGCAAATTTGCTCCGCATTGTGTCTGAAGCCATTGGCGCTTTCCAAAATGACCTGAAGCTTTTAGGCATCGACGACCGGGTGGCAGGCATGACCTTCTCCGAATTTGGTCGTACTATAGGATCCAATGCCAGTGTGGGTACGGACCATGGCGCTGCAGCTCCCTTGTTTGTTTTCGGCAAGGAGGTTATTCCGGGCATTATTGGCGATAATCCGGAAATACCCGACAATCAATCGATTTCCTATGACGTCCCGATGCAACATGATTTCCGTTCGGTTTATGCCAGTGCGTTGAAAGACTGGTTTGGGGTAGCCAATCCGGAGGATATTTTAGGACAGGAATTCCCGATTTTGCCCATTTTCAAAGCAGCATCTTCGGGCACACAAGTTGTGGATACCGCCAACTCCATGCAGGTGAGCAACTATCCGAATCCGTTCCATAGTAGCACCACCTTTACTTTTACCATGGAAAATTCAGGCGAAGTGCTGATTACCCTGGTGGACATGAATGGTAGGGAGCTCAAAACCGTGGCTCAGGGCAATTACCCCTCCGGAACCCACCGGGTGTTGTTCAACCGGAATGAACTTCCCAACGGCCATTACTTTTATCAGGTAAAAGTGAATGGCAAGATGGTGACGAAGCATTTGGTAGTGAATTGAGTGCAGCCTGGAATTTTGCGGACTAAAAAATCCCTGCAACAGAAATTAGGCTACGCTGTTTGCAGTTGCCTATCTTTGCGCGCCCCATAACCGCTTCTGATCTAACAAACTACCGTCACATGAGTTGGTACAAACGTTTGCGAGAAGGCATTACCACCGCCACCAAGTCCAAAAAAGATGTACCGGAGGGTATATGGTTCCAATGCAAAAAATGCAAGGAAACCAGTACCACCAAGCAGCTCCACGATAATTTCTATAAATGTCCCAAGTGTGATTATCACACTCCTATTGGGTCGGAGGAGTATTTTGACATACTCTTTGATAACCATGATTACATTACGCTTCACGACGATTTGATTTCGGTGGATTATCTGAATTTCACCGACTTGAAACCGTACGACAAGCGATTGGAAGAGTCCCGAAAAAAAACGGGTCTGAATGATGCGCTGGCCATCGGAGCCGGTAATGTAAATGGCCACAAACTGGTGGTGGCTGCCATGGATTTCAAATTCATTGGCGGTTCCATGGGCGCTGTGGTGGGGGAAAAGATTTCTCTGGCCATTGACTATTGTCTCCAGGAAAAAAGCCCGCTGCTCATCATTTCCAAAACGGGCGGTGCTCGTATGATGGAAAGTGCGTTTTCACTGATGCAAATGGCCAAGACCAGCGCCAAACTTACGCTCATGGCCAAGGCCAAACTGCCCTACTTCTCCCTGATGACAGATCCAACCACCGGCGGTGTAACGGCATCTTTTGCCATGCTGGGGGATGTTCATCTAGCAGAGCCGGGCGCCTTGATCGGTTTTGCCGGTCCGCGTGTGATTCGGGAAACCATAAAGCGCGACTTGCCTGAAGGATTCCAGACTGCTGAGTTTCTGTTGGAAAACGGTTTTGTAGACCTGGTAGTGAACCGGAAGGATTTGAAAGAAACCATGAGCGATTTGCTGGCGTTTTTTGATAAAAAGACCCATTGAATATTGTATTTGAAACATCAAGACTATTGGTTCGCAGGCCTGAACCTTCCGATTTCGAATGGTTTTTCAGGGCAATGAGCGATCCCGGGGTAATGCGCTATATCCGCACGCCAATAAGTGACGAGCAGGCTGTGCGCGACCGGGTGCAATCCTGGGAGAACTATACCAGGGACTATCCCAAACTGGGCGTTTTTGTGGCCGTTTCGAAATCAGATGGCGCTTTTGTGGGCTATTGTGTGGCCCGTCACGTGAACTTCGACTCGTTTATTCCGGAATTCGAAATCGGCTACACTTTTCTGAAACCATACTGGGGCCAGGGGCTGGCCAGTGAACTGGTGCCGGTGCTGGCTGCATTTGCCTTTGAGCAAACACAAGCACCCTATTTGGTAGCATTCACAGATCCGGAAAATTTAGCTTCCCAAAGAGTATTGACCAAAAACGGTTTTGAACTATTCGGTCAAAGGCAGGTTTACGAAGGCATTAGTAACGAATACCGGCTTTTACCCTCTTCCATGCCTTTATTGCCATGAGCAATCTTACCCATTTGTTGGCGGCTTTTAAAAACCATCCTTCGGTTCAGCAAATAACCCAGACGTTGGTCGAGAAGGGGACGGGAGAAAAATTGTATCTGAAAGGACTCACCGGAGCGCAGGAATCATTCGTGCTGGCAGCGTCTGCCGTTAAATTATCCCAAATCAACTGCCATCTTCTGGTCGCCAATTCAAAAGAAGAAGCTGCTTACCGTCTCAACGACCTGGAAGGCCTCCTGACGGGGGAAAGCATTTACTTTTTCCCGGATTCATTCAAACGGCCGGCGTTTTTTGACGATCTGAATCCTACCCAAATGTTACAGCGCTCGGAGCTTATCAGCAAAATCACGGGCGCCGGAATCCTGGAAGGTAGAACAGTAGTGGTAACGTATCCGGAAGCGCTTTTTGAAAAGGTAGTAAAACCGGAAGTGCTCAATCAAAGCCGGATAGAGGTAAAAAAAGGAGAAAAGCTGGATGCTGATTTCGTCATCCAGGTGCTGGTGGAATATGGGTTTGAACGCGCCGATTTTGTGTACGAACCCGGTCAGTTCTCCATCAGGGGAGGTATTATCGACCTCTTTTCGTTTGGCAACGAACTGCCATACCGCATAGAGCTATTTGACGACGAGGTAGAAACCATCCGAACCTTCGATCCCACCACCCAGTTATCTCAAAAAAGTCTGACTTCCCTCAGCATTGTGCCCAACCTGAGTACCCGCTTCCGACAAGACCAAAAAGTGTCGCTTTTCGGAATCTTGCCTCCTAAAACGGTGCTTTGGATCAAGGATTATCAGTTTTTACTCGACCGGCTTCAGTATTGCTTTGAACGCGCAGAGCAATTTGCCGGAAAGCTTACAGCGCTGGATACCTCCGAATTGCGAGAAATTTTCCGCGATCGCGCTTTCCTGTACCCCGGCGATGTTGCGGAAGATATTGCAGCATTCACGCAGATTCATCTGGATGGTTGTCCCTGATTTTACCGAACCATCAATTTCCGGATGCCCCTTCCCTTGGGTGTTTCCAAACTGCAGAAATAGACTCCCGGACTTAAAAGGCTGGTATCCAGATAGTACTGACCTTCGCTGCGCGGACTGAAGGATTTTTCCCAAACTTTTCTGCCGGTGGCATCCCAAAGACTACCATGAACCGGCAGCGCTTCTCTGGTGGTCCAGTGCAAAAAGCTGAAGGATTCCGCCGGATTGGGCATGAGCTGAAATTCCACCGCCTCCGTAAGTTTTTTATCAACGCCTGATAATTGGTTGGAAACCAGGATGTCGTCCACCTGCAGTTGAAAATCGTCGTACGAATCGTGTAAAAACGCCAGGTAAATGGTCTGTCCTGCGTACTCCGACAAGCTAACGCAATGTGGCTCCATTTTCCCGTGATAAAACGGCTCTCCGTTTTCAAAATCCACGAAGAAATACTCATCGTCGGTGTAGCCGTTGGCGTGTATGTAACCGGGAGAGAAAATATAGTCGTTCAAATCCAGCGACCCAACGACCAAGCGATCTACGGTTTGCGCTGCTTTGAAGAGGGTGTCGGTAAAGCTGGCTGGGAAATTGTTTCCGGTAGAAACCAATACCTTATATCCGTCCATAAAATCAGGGCCATAATAGGTCAATGACCGCCAGCAAAGCCAGTAGGTGTCGTCAGGAATGGTTACCGGGGCGGTTATCAGCCAATTGCGGTTTTGCGGATTGAAGCCTTGCAAAAAGGAGCAGCTGGTAAAAGCATCATTGTTGGCCTGGTTAGGATCCGGGAACCCCAGGTCGCTCTCCCAATACCAGCCCTTGGGGGTTGTGTTATTGTTGACACACAAACCGGTTTTGTTATCCTGGTCATAATTCACCCAATGCAAATCCGATCCCGATGGTTGGGACAGCATGGTGTCGGCCGGATCTAACAGGCCTTCGAAAGTGTGCAATAAAAGTGTATCGGGAGCATTCTCCGGCAATTGCCCTTGGGCCTGAAGGGCAATAAGGAATAATACAGGAAGTAGTAGTTTTTGTTTCATAGTTCGGACCAGTGAGGGTGAATACAGCCATACCCGGCCACCATCAGGCAGATTGTGCCAACTCCCGCTCCAGGCGTTCCCGATTCACCGGAACGACCCATGGAGACTCGCAAACCTGCCCGCCGGCCAGATTGGAAAGCCTGGCAACGATATCTACCTCCATCCCGGCTGCTAGAGCCATAGCAGCGATACTGATCACGGTATCGCCAGCGCCGCTCACATCTGCAATATTCCTGGGAATAGTTGGGTAAATGCTGCCTCCTTTTCCTGCATCCAAAAATAGGCCTTTTTCCGAAAGTGTCAACATGGTAAACCGGTTTTTCAACCTTTCTTTCAAAAAATCTGCTGCCTTTTGCAGGGATTCCGTGGTGGCGGATATGGGAAAAGGGGCACTCTCCCGAACCTCCTTCAGGTTGGGTTTAAACAAATCGACACCTCGGTAGGCAAAAAAGTTGTTTTTCTTGGGGTCTACCGCCACAAATATGTCTCTCTTTTGTGCCTCCTCTATCAACTTGT
Organism: Saprospiraceae bacterium; assembly: GCA_020850025.1. GTDB lineage: Bacteria > Bacteroidota > Bacteroidia > Chitinophagales > Saprospiraceae > M3007. The sequence continues at coordinate 1,682 of JADZFI010000103.1, read as the reverse complement.
GGATGGTGCTTTCCGGCAGCATTCCCTTGTTGTAATCCTGCAGAATCATTACCCTGACCGGCTCGCTGTCCATAATGGTAATGGTCTGATGCAAAAGTATTTCTTCCTCAGCCGGAGTTAAATCGTGCGTGTTTTCATGATCAATGCGCAGCATTTGCTGCTTGTTGCCCAAAATCCGGGTTTTTACAGTGGTGCAACGCTCTGTTGAGCTTCTGATGCCTATTTGTGAAAGGTGTTCTGCCTCCAGAAGTTCCAGGAATTTTTTTCCGTCGTTGTCATAGCCCACCAGACTACACAGATAGGGGATTCCTCCCAACGCTTTCACATTGAGCGCGACATTAGCGGCGCCACCCAGCCGGTCTTCTACCGACTTTTGCAACACCACGGGTACCGGTGCTTCCGGAGAGATACGGCTTACGCTCCCGGTCAGGTACCGGTCTATCATCACATCGCCCACAATCAGGACGGGCAGGTCGTTGAGTGCATCGAGCATGTGGTTAGGGGGTTTGAAGGGTTTGAGGGGTTTGAAGGGCTTTTTTCTTCCAATATCTTAGTAGGCCGGCTACGGACATATATGCCGGATTGGCGGCTTCATATCTGGGCAGGTCTTCGGCGGGGACGCCGGCTTGCAGGAGTTCTTGTTGGACAAATGCCTGAAATGCAGGCACCAACGATTCAGCGGATGCATCGGCCTCTGCGTGGGGTTTCATCCAGTTGGCCCAGGCCAGGAGGCGTTGCTCCAGGGAGTCGAGATGGACTTGTTTATCCTGAATTTCTCCATAATGGGTAAGCATGAGTCTGTCAACAGGCAGTTCACGCAGCAACCGGATGGATTGTTGCCAGTCTTCTACCTGAATATCCGGGGGAGGGCAGGGGGGCATTACAGGGCCATTACCCATGCGTACGCCACCAACATCGCCGGTAAAAACAATCGCGTCATGGGTTGTCGGGTCCGACACTTCCCAGGCAATATGGTGAATGGCATGCCCCGGTGTGTACCATGCCCTGAAATACAGTCCAAGCGCTTCGATACATTCCGCATGTTGTGGAGCGTAGAGCTTCTCTTCTGCAATTGGCCGCATTTCACCCCAGAGAAGGTCCATTTTTTCCCCGTAAATCATTCGGGCGGAATTGTACAGTTTTTCCGGCTGAGCCATGTGCGGCAAACCCTTGGGGTGCACATAAATCCGCGCGCCCTGATCTGCGAAAGCCCAGGCAGCTCCGGCGTGATCAAAGTGAATATGGGTGAGAAATACATGCCGAAAATCAGCCATTTTCCAGCCATATTCCTGAAAAACCTGCTGAAGGTGGGGTAGGGTAGAAGACGGCCCCGATTCTACCAACGCAAGACCTTCAGAACTCTCTACCACAAAAACGGCTATGGAACGGGGTACCCCAAAAAACTCAAGATCAAGGGTGTGCACTTTCATGCGGCAAAGGTAAAGGGATTTCCCCACCTGATCCCTGCTCTCTCCCTATTATGGTCACCGTTGATGGTATTTTGTATAGCCAAGTACCTTGTTAATCGAAAATAGAAATATGATTTTATCGTTTCCTTTTCATTTGTACGGACAAACTTTCAGCTATGAAAAACATACAAGACTTTTTCCTTTTTTGTTCGGGGGTAGAGCATTCTGTACTGGCTCAATGTCCTACCGATCGCAACAAATATGCCGGCATAG
>JADZFI010000102.1 GCA_020850025.1 Saprospiraceae bacterium | reverse complement strand
TGGTCGGGGCGACGGGCAGCCACCCCGACAATAATCCAAACCCAGCTATCCGAAACCAGTTAATCGTTAAAAAACAAAGATCAAAGCAAATGGTTACTCCTTCACTATTGCCCGGTAGGCCACTCCCTGCAGCCTCGGTCTGAAATCACCGTTCATCAGCTTGTTGTTTTCCATAGTGGGGTAGGTCCGGTTAGATAAAAAGATAAAGATCAGGTTTTTATCCGGATCGGCCCACGCGCAAATACCGGTAAAGCCGAGGTGCCCGAAGGTGTTGGGACCTGCCAGGGCGCTCATATTGGCGGTTTGTTTCGGGTCGGTTTCTTTCATGTCAAATCCGATGCCCCGGCGGGTACTTCCCTGGTATCGGGTTGTAAATTGTTTTACCGTTTCCGGATTCAAAAAGTGTCTGCCGCCGTAATTACCCCCGTTCAGCAGCATCTGGAATATTTTGGCCAGATCATTGGCATTAGAGAACAAGCCTGCGTGCCCGCTTACGCCTCCGAGCATTGCCGCACCCATGTCGTGTACATATCCCTGTATGCGCTGTTTCCGAAAGTAGGCATCTTCTTCGGTGGGTACGCAGCGCAGGGTAAGTCCTTTTTTCCATGGGTTGAACGTAGCCGTACTCATTCCCAGCGGGCGATAAAATTCCAGATCTGCGTACTGATCCACACCTTTCCCGGTTTGGTGTTGTATGGCTCTTGCAGTAAGGTATAAGCCCAGATCCGAGTATTTATATTGTTTGCTGCTATTCAGGGAAGAGCGGAAGATCTGTTGCCAAACGGTATCTACCCAGCTGTTTTTCATGAACATACCACTAGCCACGGGCGTTGAAGTGCCGGGTTGACTGGTGGTGGAGTACAGATCGGGCGAGGGTGATTTATCTGCCGTGAGGGTTTGCTGGTAAAAGGGTATCCAGGCCTGTAAACCGGCATGGTGGGCCAGTATTTCCCGCAGGGTCAGGTCTTTTTTATTGCTATGTGCCAGCTCATGCACATAGCCCGACATCCGGTTGTCGAGCTTCAGCTGCCCGTTGTCAACCAGGCGCATAACGGAACTGGTGCTGGCCGCCACTTTGGTCACGGAGGCCAGGTCGTAAATGCTCTCGTTGGTGACAGGCTCGGCTTGTTCGTAAGTGTAATGGCCGTAAGCTTTTTGCCATACAATCTTGTTGTTGCGTGCCACCAGAATCTGGCAGCCCGGAGCGGCGCCTGAGCTGATCATTTCCGCCACGATACCGTCCATCATAGCCAGGGAATCGGTACTCATGCCTACAGATTCCGGCGGTGCATAGCCAAGCCTTTTTTGCAGAAATACCTTCTTGATACCTTGTCCGAAACAGGCCCAGTCGTTGGCGGTAACGGGCAGGATGCCATTCAGATCGTGTGCGCCAAACAGGCTTTGGGCTGCGAGTTGTTGCGCCATGGGGTCTTCCGTAAAGGCTTGCAACAACAAAGGAGGTTGATCCATCCAGCGATAGCTGTACGGGTTGCCGAACACGGTAAGGGCTATGGTTTGCTGTCGGTTGAGTTTGTTCAGGAAATTCAGCGCACTTTGCGTGAGTCCGTACAAACTATCTCCCGGGGCAATATTAGGAGTTGATTTGGGCGGGCGCGGGGTCGTACGATAACCAGCCATGCCCACCAGTACCACGTCGAACTGCTTCAGGCTGTCCAAAATCCGGCCATGCAGGGAATCCACGACCTCTTTGGGCACATTAAAATGGCGAACGGGCGCGTAGTAACCGCAGTATGTCTGAAAAACGGTGCGCGTGGTATCCCCAATGATCAGGGTGGCCAGCTTCAGGTGTTCCAGGTTCGGGAATCCTATGAGGTTTTTATCATCATGTACCAGGGTTAAGGCTCCGCCTATGATTTTGTGTTTCAGCGCCAGGGCTTCGGGGGTGTTGAGGTCGCGACGCAGGTTGTTTAGATCTACTCGCTGTGGAGTGTGAATCCCCAGCCGGTATTTGGCGCGAAGCACCCGTTTAACGCTTGTCCACAGTTGTTCGCGATTCAAAATGCCACTGCCCAGGGCTTCTTTGACCGCGTTCATGGAGGCCTCCATGTCTGCAGGAAGCAATACAATGTCGTTCCCGGCGATCAGTGCCTCCACATCTCCTTTGCCATCAGGGTAGAATTTTTTTACGCCTTCCATTTCCATGGCATCGGTAAATATCAGACCCTCATAGCCCATGTCCTCGCGGATCAAATCGGTTACTACTGCGCGACTCAGGGTGGTTGGGCGATTTACACGGTTGTCCAGGGCGTTTACCTGCAGGTGGGCCACCATGACGGAGCCAGCTCCGTTTTTGGCCAGCATCCTGAACGGATACAATTCCAGACTATCCAGGCGGGCCCGACTATAGGGAATCACCGGTAGGTCGTAGTGTGAATCCATATCGGTATCGCCGTGGCCGGGGAAGTGTTTTACACTGGCCAGCACGCCGCCGTCTTGCAGGCCCGACATGTATTGAAAGGCTTTGGCAGCCACATTATGGCGGTCTTCCCCGTAACTTCTCTCTCCAATGACCGGATTGGCGAAATTGTTGTTGATGTCTGCCACGGGAGCAAAATTGACATGCACGCCCATACGTCGGCATTCGCGCGCCACTTCGCGGCCCATGTCATAAAGCAGGCCATTATCCTGAATGGCGCCCAGCATCATAGCTCTGGGAAAGGAGAGGGCAGTGCCGCGATAACGCATTCCCAGGCCGTTTTCAAAGTCCATGGCAATCATGAGCGGTACTTTTTCGCTGGCAGCCTGGTAGCGGTTGCAAAGCTCGGCATGCTTCTCTGGTGTGCCGGCATAGGTCGGGTTGAAAAAGCAGAGTCCGCCGGGCTTGAATTTTTTCACCAGATCCTCTATCTGGCGCTCATAGGCGGTGTCTTTGTCGGAATGAGCGCGCAGCATGAACAACTGCCCCAAACGTTCTTCTTCCGAAAGGCTATTGAAAACAGAGTCGACCCACTGCTGCTCACTGAGGTCAGCAGAGCGGGATAAGTTGGAAAATGGGAAATTATGGCCTGCGGCCAGCAGAAAAAAAACGCTGAAGAATGCTGAGACCTGGAAAAGACGTTTTGCCATAACGGCAAAGGTAATAAGGTGCGCTCCTATTCAAACATATCCCTCACCCGGTCGAAAAATCCTTTTTCCTCTTTTCCGGGGTTGGGTTTCAAATTTGGCATATCCCGGAGTTTTTCCAACATGCGCCGCTCTTCGTCGTTGAGTTTCTTTGGAGTCCAGACGTTTACATGCACCAACTGGTCGCCTCTGCCGTAGCTCTGAAGTGAAGGAAGCCCTTTTTCCTTGAGCCGGAACACCTTGCCGGCTTGTGTGCCTGCAGGTATGGTAATGCGGGCTTTGCCGTCGAGCGTGGGCACGTCCACTTTGGAGCCCAGTGCGGCATCGGCAAAGTTGAGGTAGAGTTCGTATACGATGTTGTTGCCTTCGCGGGTCAGTTCCTCATGGGGCATCTCCTCAATGGCAATAAGCAGATCGCCTGCCGGACCTCCTTTGGCGCCGGCATTACCGCGGCCATTCACGCTGAGTTGAATGCCTTCGTGTACGCCTGCCGGGATATCTACGTCGATGGTTTCTTCGCCGAACACACGGCCATCGCCTTTACAAACGTTGCAGGGCGATTTGATGGTTTGTCCGGCGCCGTTACAGGTGGGGCAGGTTACGGCGGTTTGCATCATGCCGAAAGGGGTTTGACGCACCTGGTTCACTACCCCTGAGCCGCGGCAGGTGCCGCAGGTATCCACGCTGCTGGCATCGCGGGCGCCGCTGCCGTTGCAGGTATTGCAAGCCACCTGCTTGCGCACTTTGATCTTTTTATTTACACCAGTGGCAATTTCTTCGAGGGTCATTTTGACCTTGATGCGCAGATTGCTGCCCCGCTCTCCGCGTGCCCGCCCGCCACGTGCGCCACCGCCACGGCGACCACCGCCAAAGAACTCTCCGAAAATATCATCGGTATCGAATCCGAAGCGGCGCAGGATTTCATCCATGTCCATTCCCTGAAAATTGCCTCCAGGGCCACCGCCCATGCCTTCCATGCCGGCATGACCATAGCGATCGTACCGGGCTTTTTTGTCGGCATCGCTCAACACATCATATGCTTCGGCAGCTTCCTTAAATTTCTCTTCAGCCGCTTTATCCCCGGGATTACGGTCGGGGTGGAGCTCCAGCGCTTTTTTGCGGTAGGCTTTTTTTATGTCGTCGGCGCTGGCGTTTTTGGCTACACCGAGCACCTCGTAATAATCGCGTTTTGCCATGTTATTCAAGTTTGACCGCTTCGCGGCCGGATAATTTTGGGAGCCTTTTGGCAGGGCTTCCCTATTTGCCCACTACCACTTTGGCATGGCGGATGATTTTGCCGCCAAGGGTGTAGCCTTGTTCCAGGATGTCTACAATTTTTCCTTTGACCTCATCAGAGGGGGCCGGAATTTCGGCTACAGCTTCGTGCTGATCTGCGTCGAACTCATCTCCAGCCTTGGTTTCCAGGGAATTCAGGCCTTTGGTTCTCAGAGTATGTGTTAGCTTTTGATGGATAAGGGCTGTGCCCTCTGTCAAGGCATTGTTTTTGGCAGCCCTGTCAAAATCGTCCAGAATAGGCAACAAGGCTGTCATGATGTCGCGGCCTGCGGTGCTGATCAGCTCCAGCCTTTCACGGGCAGTATTGCGTTTGAGGGTCTCGTAGTCGGAAAACAGGTACAGGTACTTGTTTCGGCTTTCCTCCAGTTGCTTTTGCAGTTCAGCAAGGGCATTTTGCTCTTGTTCAGAGCCGTTATTTTGCATATTTCCCTGATTTTCAGCGTGTTCAAGTCCAGTTCCCGGAGTGTCCTGTTCCGGCATTTCCGTCGCTTTATCCTTCATGTCTAAAATTTTTTTAAACGGGTTCTTCATGGTAGCAAACATTGGGGCGGTGCTGAAAAGCAAGATGCTCTCAGTGCCCACGACAAAGGTTTTGTCAACTTTCGTGCCTTGTATGCACAGGTGTCAGAATGGCAGGATATTGACCTTGCTATCCTTTGTTTTCAGGCGCCTCTGCGGTTGATTCGTCCAGGTGCTCGGTTAGTCTTTGCACAATTTTAAAGTGGCTGAAAAAATTTCTGGCTACTACGCGCAGAACGGTATATACCGGAATGCCAATGACCATGCCGACTACCCCGCCGATTTTGGCTGCGGCAAGCGTAACAACAAATATTTCCAGGGGGTGAGCCTGCACGCTTTTCGACATAATGAGTGGCCCTACAAAATTGTTGTCAATGGCCTGGACTACCATAAAAACCAAGGCTACTTTGGCCAGCATTGGAAGGATCAAGCTGAGATCTGATGACAAACTGGACGAAAGGGTAATAAAGCCACCGAATACCATGCCCAATATGGGGCCGACATAAGGGATCACATTAAAGGTGCCGCCAAAGGCGCCTATGAGCAATGCATTATCAACTCCCAATAGCCAAAGTAACACAGTAGCAAGCAGGGCAAAAACCAGTACCTGGATCAACAGGCCCTGAAAATACCGGGTGAGTACTTCGCTGGATTCCTGAACGGCAATCTGCACTTTTTGTT
>JADZFI010000101.1 GCA_020850025.1 Saprospiraceae bacterium | reverse complement strand
TCAAGGTCGTGAATCATCAAATCCAGGATGACGCTTACCTCGGTGCCCCTAGGCTGAAAGGCCGCCAGTCGGTGACCTTCAATGAACATGGGGTTTAATTTCATGCCCCCGAGTGCCGTAAACGCAGGGTTGAAACGCTCCACATGTCCAACCTGCACTTTAACACCGTGCTTTTCGGCCAATTGGATCAGCTTTTTTCCTTCTGCTATTGTTTGGGTTACCGGTTTTTCAATAAACGTGTGTTTGCCGGCCTTAATGGCTTTAGCAGCCAGTTCATAGTGGAAAGTGGTCGGAGTTACAATATCTACCACATCCACTTCAGCCAATAAATCGTTTAGGGAAGTGTATCTCTTTGCTCCATACTGCGCTATGGCCGTTTCTGCATTTTTGTCGTCCGGGTCGTAAAAACCTGCCAGTTCCCAACAAGAAGTAGCCTGAATACATTTCAGGTGAATTTTACCGAGATGCCCGGCGCCCAACAGTGCAATCCGCATGGATATGGTGGTAGATATGTGCTCTTTAAGTGAAAATGTGTGGTGAAACGCCGTCCGATCAACGAAGCGCGGCATTTACTGCATCGAGAACGGCCGGTCCCGGACAAAGCACCTCCTTCTCCAGCGCATTGAGCGGGGTAGTGGTGGTGTTCAGCAAACTGTGCAGATCGCGGGTTTCCGGTTCAATGTAGATCAGACCGGTCAAAATCTCTCCGCTTGCCTTGGCATGATACAGTTTGCTCACGGCTGAATGCCGGTCGCGAGGATTGAAATCAGGCGACAGCTTGTTGAGGTAGATGGTGGAGCCATCGTGCAATTGTACCGCCACTGTATCGCCTTCCGAGTATTCCGTGGTGATCTCTTCCATAATGGGTACAAAATCCACTGCAGCGGTGGCTTCAATATGCTCCCTGGTATAATCGTACGATTTGGTAGAACCGACGTTGTTGTTGAAGGTTACGCAGGGCGACACCACATCAATCAGCGCAAAGCCGGGGTGCGACATGGCTGCCTTGATCAGTGGAATGAGCTGATCTTTGTCGCCAGAGAAACTCCGGGCTACAAAGGTGGCTCCGAGTTCCAGCGCCAGCCCAGCCATATCAATGGCATGGTACATATTGGCTGCACCGGTTTTGTTGATAGAACCAAAATCGGCGGTTGCGGAATCCTGACCTTTGGTCAGACCATAACAGCCGTTGTTCATGATGATATACGTGATGTTCAGGTTGCGTCGGATGGCATGAACAAATTGCCCCATCCCGATGGAAGCCGAGTCGCCATCACCTGACACGCCAATGTACATCAGATCGCGATTTGCGAGATAAGCGCCTGTGGCAACAGACGGCATACGCCCGTGAACGGAGTTGAAGCCGTGAGAATTGGCCAGGAAATACGTAGGTGTCTTGGAGGAGCAGCCTATGCCCGACAACTTGGCCACTTTGTGCGGCTCCACGGCCATTTCAAAACAGGCCTGTATGATGGCGCCGCTCACAGAATCATGCCCGCAACCGGCACATAAGGTAGAGAGGGCGCCTTCATAGAATTTCCTGGTATATCCCAGCGCATTTTTTGGCGATTCCGGGTGGCGAAAAACTGGACGAACAAATGTCATAACTTGCGAATCTAATGGTTTTTTGGGTGGTTTAGTGTTGATAAACTATTTCAAACTGGCTTTCCAGGAACGGTATTTTTGGAACTATCACTGGACCTGTTTTGCAAAAGACGTTAACCCATGTCCTAACACAATCAAGTCCAACGTCCAATGTCCAAAAATCTATTGTCCAATGTCCAATAGTCCAACGTCCCAGGCACTATTCACTCACCTCCGAATCACTCGGCTCTCCCGGCTCGTGTTCCACAAATGCCGGTTTGAGTTTTCCCACCAGGTGCTCATAGATCTTCTGGCGGATCACATCTGCAGTGATGGGGAATCCGTCGTAATTCAAAATGGAGGTCAGTTTGGCCGGATTAATTCCCAACTCATTCACAATCATTGATTTAAACTGAGCATCCCGGTTTTGCTCCACAATGAACACCCGTTGGTGGTTTTCAATGAACTGTCGAACATCTTCATTGAACGGGAAGGATTTTACCCGCATACAATCCAGGGTAATACCCTGGTCCTGCAGCAGTTCCCGGGCTTCCACGGCGGCATAGGTAGTGGTACCGAAAAACAACATGCCAAAAGCGCTTTGCTTTTCCTGTTGGTACACCTCCGGCCCCGGCACATACCGCTTGGCGGTTTCCCATTTTTTTACCAAACGATCCATATTGCGCACATATGCCGGGCCCTCCTCGGTGTAGGCGGCATACTCGTCGCGCGAGGTGCCACGGGTAAAGAAGGAACCTTTGGTGGGGTGGGTGCCTGGTATGGTGCGGTAAGGAATTCCGTCGCCATCCACATCCAGATACCGGCCGAAACGCTCGGCCATTGTTTCCAGTTGCTCGGCGTTGTACACTTTACCGCGGTCGTATGGTTTGGAGTTGTCCCACTTCAGCGGGGGCGACATATTCTCATTCATGCCCAAATCCAGGTCGGTCATTACGATCACCGGGGTTTGCAGGCGTTCTGCCAGATCAAAGGCTTCGCCCATCATAGAGAAGCACTCTGCTGGTGTACTCGGGAACAGCAGCACCTGCTTGGTATCACCATGAGAGGCGTAGGCAGCAATGAGCAGATCAGATTGCTGGGTGCGCGTGGGCATACCGGTGCTTGGTCCGCCACGTTGAACATCTACTAATACCGTGGGTATTTCTGCAAAATAGGCCAGTCCCAGGAATTCACTCATAAGCGATACGCCCGGGCCGCTGGTGGCGGTAAAGGCTCGGGCGCCGTTCCAGTTGGCGCCAATGACCATTCCTATGGCTGCCAACTCATCCTCTGCCTGCACGATGGCGTAATTGTTCTGCCCGGTTTCCGGGTCTACGCGGTATTTTTTGGCATATTTGCCAAAGGCATCTGCCAGAGAGGTAGAAGGAGTAATGGGGTACCAGGAAAGAACCGTAGCCCCGGCAAACACGGCTCCCAGACCGCAGGCAGAATTGCCATCCATCATGATCCAGTCTTTTACCAGATCCCGCCGTTCCACCCGGTGCTCCGGAAATGGACAGGTAAAATGTTCCAGGGCATATTGCCGGCCCATTTCCATGGCTTCGTAGTTGGCTGTTACGAGCTTTTCCTTGCCCTTGAATTTTTGCTGGATAATGCCCTGCAATACCTCTATTTCAATGTTCAATAGAGCGGACAAGGCGCCTACGTACACCATGTTTTTCAACAGCTGACGCTGGCGCGGATCGGCAAATTTGTCCATACACATCTGCATCATCGGGATGCCGAGGTAATGGATATCGTCGCGGATGAAATCCTTGTACAGCTCTTTGGTACTGTCGTAAATGAAATAGCCGCCGGATTTTACATTGGCAATATCCTTGGGCATGGATTGCGGATTTACGCTCACCATGATATCAATACCTTCCCTGCGGCCGAGGTAGCCTTTTTCACTCACACGCACTTCATACCAGGTTGGCAATCCCTGAATATTGGAGGGAAAGATGTTTTTAGGGGAAACAGGAATGCCCATGCGGAAAATGGCCTTGGCAAACATATCGTTCGCACTGGCAGAACCAGTACCATTCACATTGGCAAAGCGGATGACGAAGTCGTTAAGCACAGGATGGTTAGCTATATGGTGTAAAAAGGCAGGGTGAATGTAAGTTTCCGATGGCTGTTTGAAACCTTATCGGGATTTACAGCGCAATAATAAACATTGCGCCGAAAGTAATGGAAACATCTGCACAATTGAATGTACCAGATTCAAAAAATCCCGAATTTTTAAAGGAGAGCCTTGTTACTGCCTCACTATCGCCTTGGTAAAGCTGGTTTGCCCGGATTGAATGTTCAGATAATAGGTACCCTTGAGATAGGTGGATAGGTCGAGCGGCAGGTTGATGACCGACTCCTGTAAAGTTTTAGACCAGAGTTGCCGCTGGCTACCGTCGGTCAATATTAATTGAACATTCAAGGGCTTTTCCAATTCCAATTCCAGCAACACCCTGTCCTGTGTGGGGTTGGGGGTGAGGCGGAATGATTTGACAAAGGAGGGTGTTTCTGTGTTGGTGACTACCACATCTGCCGATTGACTGCTGCTGCAGCCAATCAAATCGATGGCCACGGCGGTGTATTCGCCACTTTGAGCGGCCACAAGGACATTCCCTGTTCCAATCGGATCAGGATTGTTGTTGAAAAACCAGTTCACGGTGGCATTCGCCGGGGTCACGGAAGCCGTTATCGTATTCCCATTTACGTTCAATTGAATGACCGGGTTGGGAAAAACGGTCACCAGAACTTGATTGGAAAATTCGGATGAACAATGGGTGCTGATAGCTTTTACCTGGTAAAAACCGGTGGTGGTGGCCACAAACGTGCCATTGGGAGAGCCTAAAATCGGGCTGTCGTTGAAATGCCATAGGTAGCCCACTCCTTCCGGAGGCTCAGGTAAATTGAAGCTGATGGGCTGTCCCACACAAACCGTCGTATCTAGGGCCTGAATGACCGGAGTTGCCGGTGTGCCGTTGGCAATGACAAAGGTGTCGCGGCGTATGCAGTTGTTGCCGTCTTTGACCTCAACAGTGTAGGCGCCTGGCCCGAGGTTGGTTAGATTCTGGCTGGTGGCTCCGTTCGACCAGGTAAAGGTCGCAGTTCCGCTGGCGCCGGCAAGTTGAAGGGCTATTTCCCCGTCGCTGGCATCCTCACATACCATGTCTGTTGCGGTGCCGGAGACGGAAAACGCCGAACACAATTCCCTTACCCGCTGAATTCTTCCGGAGGCCAGCAGTGTGACGTACAGTTCTCCGTTTTTGTCT
>JADZFI010000100.1 GCA_020850025.1 Saprospiraceae bacterium | reverse complement strand
CTGCAAACCGCCCCGGAGATACACCCGCTGGTGGCCACCGATCTCCAGTCGCCCGAGGTGGTGTGGCTGGACCTCAGTGTGGGCAGTCCCGACCTGGGTACTTACGCCGATATCGAGGACGCCGACCGGCTCCACCGCCGCATCGCCGAGGCGCAGGACGGCGCGCCGGGTATTGGGCGCTACAACGAAGTGCGACCCTTTTACACCACCGATGCCTACGCCGTGCAGGGCAATCAGGGCCCCGAATGGCGCAGTCTACACATCGGACTGGATGTGTTCCTGCCGCCCGGGGCGCCCGTGTTTGCCCCCCTGGCGGGAACCATCCACAGTTTTCAGGACAACGCCCATGAACGGGATTACGGCCCCACCATCGTGCTGGAACACCGCCCAGCCAACGGCCCCGTCTTTTACACCTTGTATGGCCACCTCACCCGCACCTCTCTGGAGGGCAAACAAGTGGGCCAAAGCATTGCGGCCGGCGAAGCGTTCTGCCAAATTGGGCCCATGCCGGAAAACGGCAACTGGTCGCCACACCTGCACTTCCAGGTGATCCTCGATATGCTCGGCAAAGAAGGCGATTACCCGGGCGTAGCTTTCCCGGCACAACGCGCCGTCTGGACCAGCCTCTGCCCCGATCCCTGGCTGCTGCTCACCGGGCAGGCTTCTCCCCCACCGCCCCCGCAGTGGAACGCCGCCGAAATACAGTCGGCCAGGAGCGCGCACCTGGGCAAAAACCTGAGCCTTTCTTACCAGCACCCGCTGCACATCCTGCGGGGTTGGCGACAATACCTGTTCGATCACCACAGCAGGCGCTATCTGGATACCGTGAACAACGTAGCGCACGTGGGCCATGAGCACCCGCGCGTGGTGCGCGCCGGACAAAGGCAAATGGCCGTTTTAAACACCAATACCCGCTATCTGCACCAAAACATCGTGCGCTTCAGCGAGGAACTCCTGTCCACCTTCCCGCCGGAGTTATCGGTGGTTTTTCTGGTGAACAGCGGCAGCGAAGCCAACGAGCTGGCCATGCGCCTGGCCAAAACCTGCACCGGCCGGCGCGACATGCTCACGGTGGAAGTGGGCTACCACGGCAATACCCAGGCCTGCGTGGACGTGAGCTCCTATAAGTTCGACGGGCCGGGCGGCTCCGGTGCGCCTGCGCATACGCACGTGACGCCCCTGCCGGATACTTACCGCGGACTTTACCGGGGCAATACCCTGGAAACCGGACTGAAATACGCGGCCCATATCGGCGAAACCCTGGAAAAACTGCGCCAGGCCGGTCGTGGTCCGGCTGCTTTTCTGTGCGAATCGGTGATCAGCTGCGGCGGACAAGTGCCGTTACCGCCCGGGTACCTGGAATCGGCCGTGGAGCAGGTGCGTGCCGCCGGGGGCCTGTACATTGCCGATGAGGTGCAAACCGGTTGCGGGCGACATGGCAGCCACTTCTGGGCCTTCGCCGAACACGGCGTTACGCCCGACATCGTTACCATCGGCAAGCCCATCGGCAACGGGCATCCGCTGGGGGCGGTGGTCACCACCCGCGCCATCGCCGATGCATTTGCCAACGGCATGGAGTACTTCAACACCTTTGGCGGCAATCCCGTTTCGGCGGCCATTGGCCTCGAAGTGCTGCGCGTGATCCGCGACGAAGGTTTGCAGCAAAATGCCCTGGAAACCGGCGATTACCTGCGCGGCCAATTGCAGCAATTAGCCGGACAATTCCCCCTGATCGGCGATGTGCGCGGCTCGGGGCTCTTCCTCGGGTTTGAGCTGGTGCTCGATCCGGAGCAACGCAGCCCGGCGCCCAGGCAGGCGGCCTACTTAGCCAACCGCATGCGCACCTTAGGCATCCTGATGAGCATTGACGGCCCGGATCATAACGTGTTAAAAATCAAACCGCCAATGGTATTCGGGCGGCGGGATGCGGATTTTCTGGTGGAGGGGTTGGAGAGGGTGTTGGGGGAAGATGGGATGGGAGGATGTTGATTTTGAAAGGGCCCGCTTTAACCAGGCGATTTATGCCACATCTACCATCTTGTGACCGCTCGTTGAAACGCTCCCGATTACCCACAAATCTCTGGACAAAACTCCGCGTTCATCACCTGCCCAGGCGCCCGCCGTCTGCGAGGCAAGCCCGACCGAAGGGGATGGTCCCGACGTAAGGAGGGAGCGCCTTCTTTTTAACCGGCGGTACAGCCCGATGAAAAAGAAAAACGACGGTCGGCGGTTAAAAAGCAGCGCAATCCCCGCAGGTCGTTGGCTTTGCTCCCGAGTACTCGGGACCCTTTTTCTTTTGGTTACTTTTCTTTTTGGGCAAGCAAAAAGAAAAGTAACAATGCCAGGCAAAGGAACCAATGCCAAACAACCTGTCAGCCAGGATTAGCCACTCATTCCACCGATGTTTTGCCGCGATGCGGCAGGGGGATATCATCCTGTCGCCTGAGCTACCAACGTTGAGGGGCTACGCCCAGGGGCGCTGCGCCTGGGATAACAAAAAATCTGAATTACCATACTCACGCTCATTTTGTGGATAATCGGGAGCGTTTCAACTGGCGGCCAGGAATACCTACCGAACACATCTATCATATTTGCAGAACATCAGCATCTATAAAACGTAATTAGAATTACCCAAAATTAAACCGCAGCGAAACTCTGGGCACCCATGCGCCCGCCTGCGGGCCGCTGTATCGGTAAAACACCGCGCCCCCAATGCCCAAATAGGCCAGGTTTACATAATTGAAACGAAGCAAATTATCTATCTGCACACCTGCCTCTGCAACAGGATGGGAGGCCGTCAGGAATCCAAGTTCGCGCTGAAGCCCGGGCCGGCGCATCTCACCCCAGGCCATATTGTGCAACACCGTGAGAATGGGCGCTGAATATGCGTGCTTGTAAAATACAGGGCCTATTTCCTGGGAAACATAAAGGTTGACAAACCGATCGGCCACAAAAAGGGTGTCGGGCAGGGATTGAAAGGTATTTGGCGCCACAAAAAGGGTGAATCCGCCCTGGTTGGCAGCAGATTGGTTCAGGGTAAAAAGCTTGGCCAATGGCGTGTTGGGGGTGGAGGTACCGGCTTCCAATCGCCAATTGAGCCTGCCCAAACGCCGGATGAACACATTCTGCCTTATAGCCAGCACCCAGCGTTCGTAGGCATATTCTCCCTCCAGGACTCCTTTCCAGCCGCGGGTATAAGCCAGTTCCAGCACTGGCGTGCGTTGTACCTGGTTTTCTTCTGCCATCAGGAAATTGGTGTTCTGCAGGTTGCGGGCATACCTGACATAAACGCTGCTCTCTGTAAACCGGAACGGGCGCGTAGCCTGGGTGTTTTCTGCTGTTTCAAAACGGTATGCATAAGAGGGCGTCAGGGCCTGCCGGTTTCCGGTTATGTCTATTCTCAGATCGCGCGTAAGCTGGCTGCCTAGCGTTACCGACCATTCTCTGACATAATCCATACGTCGGGCATAAAGAGCCCGGTTGACCAGGTTGGCCTTGCTGAGTTCGTGCAAGGCCCCGGGCTCCATCAGGTCGCGCCGCCAGCTTGCGCGCAGCTGCGTGTTGTGCGAGCGCGTAAGCCGCCACAAAGCATAAGCGCCGTATTTCCACTGTTTGTCTCTGAAGCCATATCCAACATTTACCCCATATTCTACCCGCCGGGGCAGTCGGAGAGGGTTCGATTCGGCGTTGGTAAGGCCTATGCCCAAACGCGCTCCCTCAAAATCATTGAGCTTAAACACCTGCCTCAAATCTGCGCTCACTCCCTTGTACAGGTAGGCTTTACCGGTGGTGGTATAGTTGATCAGTCTGGATAACCAACCCACTTTATTCGCCTCAAACAGGCTGTCCATGAACACATAGGTGCGTGTTTCTTTCGCCGACAAGGGCGCTGCCTTCCGCCAGACTGCCCAGGCTGAATCCTGCTGGCTGGTGGCCTTTTTGGTCAAATAAATGGGCATTTCCGGCATGAAATCCCTGTTTCTGGTGGGCGTTTCCAGGTCCACCCTCGAAATGAAACTCCGCCCGCTAACATGCGAACCCACCGTTTTGTCCGGATAGGAAGGAATTGTCATCTCGAAATTGAGCTGTTCCGGAAACCATTTACTTACGCCGTCAGACAATAGGACCTGCTGGTATGCCTGTTCCAGTTTGACCACAATGAAAGGGGTGCCGGTAGTAGTAGCGCGCACGTTTTTAACGGCATATCCGGCGGAATGAAGCTGCAATACCCCTGTCAGGGCATTAAATATCTTGCCTTTTCGCGGCCTGAAAGCAATGGTCCAAAGGGTATCGGCGCCGTCGTACAGGGTGTCCTTCAGTTCAAAATAATATTGTCCGACAGACCCCGGTGCAATCGGGTTGGCGAAATCGCGGTCGAGCACCTGGATAAAATCGTTGTAAAAAGAAAAGGGCTGCACGGCATTGGCTATGGCCACAATACCCAGATTCTGGTCGCCGCTAACGCGGTTGAGCAGCACTTTTTCCTGATTTTGGTTGGGAAATCTGAACCTGCGCTCCGTTACGCTTTCCAGGAAAAACAGGTGTTGTTTCCGACTGTTTTGCTCCGTCTTTCGAAAGTATTCCACCTTTTCGCGGTTTTCCTTCCGGTTGAGGTCTTTCCCGGACATGCTTTTGTTAAAAAGCTCCGCATTGGGTACCAGGTCAACATTGATCTTGTTGTAGGTATGGCAGGTGAAAAAGGGGTATCGTTCCGGATTGTTGGCAAACCTGTTTTGAACGGCCAGACGGATCAAACGTTCGGCAGGATTAACACCCGGCCGAATCACGACTTCCGACAATTGGAGGTCGGCCGAGCGCAATACCACATCCGGAAGCCTGGGCGCGTGTTTGCGCAGGTAGGTGGCATCCAGCTGGAGGGTTTGGTAACCTACGTATCGGAAGGTCAGGGTATTGGGTAAAGGCCCCTGAATCTGGAATCGTCCTTCGAGATCCGAAGTGACTACCCTGGGGCTGGCGCCATCATACAGGATGGATACGAAAGCAAGGGGTGTGCCGTCGGTATCCAGTACGCGGCCGCTCAGTTGTGCATGAGCGGTGAAGGTAAGAAGCCAAAAGCAAGAGACCAGGCAGAGTTTAACCCCGGTGGGAAGGGGGAGTTTCATCGTATTTGAGCCGGATGGTTACACTAATTCACCCCACACTCCACGCCCAATACCTCCAGCGCGGATAAAAACGCATTGCCTACGGTCACCTTGCGGGCCTGGGAGATAAACGGCAACTTCTCCTTGTTCTGGAAATCTATCAATTCCATGCGCAGGGTATGCTTGCCTTTGTGCGTAGCACAAATCTTGTCAATCTGCTCGATCAGTTCGGCCGAGATTTTTTCCACAGGAATCTTGAGGGTCACCGATTCGGTTTTTTCCTCGCCAACGGTTTCCAGCAGGCGCACATTGAGCACCTTGAATTCCATTTCATCCGAGTTGTAGCGCTGTTTGTACTCGCCCTCCACATACACGCTGGTGCCTTCCTCAAAGAAGTTCCGGAACTTGGCGTAGCTCTCGGAAAACATCGTGATCTCCAGACTTCCTGTGTAATCCTGCAGGGTAAACCGGCCCCAACCGGTGCCTTTCTGGCTGATCCGGTGCTCGGCCTTGAGCACAAAACCGGCCACATTCACCTTCCGGCCCTTGAAATTGTCCACATTGGACAGTGGCGTGGCAAAGTTTTCCCACTCATACCTGAAATCGTCCAGCGGGTGACCGCTCAGGTAAATGCCCACTACCTCCCGCTCTTTCTGAAGTTTCAAAATCAGCCCCCAATCCTCGCATTTGGGCAACTTTGGCTCCGGAATACTCACGGAGTCCGACAAATCGCCAAACAAGGAATTGACCGACATCACCTTGTCTTCCTGATGCGCGGAGCCGTATTTGAGCAGGTTTTCAATAAAGGTTTCATACTTGTCAGACGGCGCAAAGAATACCGATCTGGGTACGCCCATGCTATCGAAAGCGCCGGCGTACACCATGCTTTCCATCACGCGCTTGTTCACCACCCGCAAACTGATGCGCCGCATGAAATCATAAATATCCTTGAACGGACCGTTTTTGCGTCGCTCTTCAATGAGGGTCTCAACAGCCGCCTCTCCCACGCCTTTCACGGCGCCCAGGCCGTAGCGGATATCGCCTTTTTTATTGACGGTAAAGTTTATACCGGATTCGTTTACGTCAGGACTCTTTACGGCCAGCCCCATGCGCTTACATTCCTCCAGGAAGAAGGTAATTTTTTCAATGTTGCTCTGGGAGTGCGTCAGCACCGCCGCCATGTACTCGGAAGGGTAATGGGCCTTCAGGTAGGCGGTCTGGTACGCTACAAAAGCATAACAGGTGGAGTGCGATTTGTTGAAGGCATAGGAGGCAAAGGCCTCCCAGTCGGTCCACACTTTTTCCAATACATCAGCCGGATGATTGCGCGCGGTACCGCCTTCAATGAACTGGCTCTTCATTTTGTCCAGAACAGCCTTCTGCTTCTTACCCATGGCCTTCCGGAGCACGTCGGCGTCACCTTTGGAAAATCCTGCCAATTTTTGTGAAAGCAACATAATCTGCTCCTGGTATACACAAATTCCGAAAGTTTCTTTCAGAAATTCCTCCATATCCGGAAGATCATACGTCACCGCCTGCCGTCCGTGTTTGCGGGCAATGAAGTCCGGAATGTATTCCAGCGGCCCCGGGCGATACAGGGCGTTCATGGCAATCAGGTCGTCGAATTTGTCGGGCTTGAGGTCGCGCAGGTATTTCTGCATGCCCGCACTTTCAAACTGGAACGTGCCGTTGGTTTCGCCGCGCTGGTAGAGTTCGTAGGTCTTTTTATCGTCGAGCGGAATATCGTCTATACTGATCCTCACACCGTGGTTTTCCTCAATGAGCTTCAACGCATCCCGGATGATGGTGAGCGTTTTCAAACCCAGAAAGTCCATCTTGATCACCCCGGCATCCTCGATAATGGAGCCTTCGTACTGGGTAATGAGCAGTTCCGTTTCCTTGGAGGTGGCCACCGGAATGATTTCCGTGAGGTCTTTGGGTGCAATGATGATACCGGCGGCGTGGATGCCGGTGCCGCGCACGGAACCCTCCAGCACCATGGCTTCCTTGAGCACGGCGCCTTCCGGCGTATCCTCTGCCGCCAGATATTCGCGCAGTTTTTTGGCGTTTTCTATGTCTTCTGAGGGTAAACTTTCCTTTTCCGCCAGCGAACCATCACCCGTGAGCGGAGCCGTCAGCACGCGTTTCAGGGAGATACCGGGCTTGTCGGGCACCAGTTTGGCCAGAGCGTTGGCCTGATCCAGGGGCAGATCCAGTACCCGGGCCACGTCTTTGATCGACATTTTGGCGGCCATGGTGCCGTAGGTCACGATCTGGGCCACCTGCTGCTTGCCGTATTTTTCCACCACATAATCAATCACCCGCTGCCGCCCCTCGTCGTCGAAGTCGGTATCAATATCGGGCATGGATTTACGGTCGGGGTTCAGGAAACGTTCGAACAGCAGCTGGTACTTGATGGGGTCAATATTGGTGATCCCGATGCAATAAGCCACCGCACTTCCCGCCGCCGAGCCGCGGCCCGGCCCGATGAACACCCCGATGTCTTTGCCGTGGTTGATGAAATCGGCCACAATGAGGAAGTAGCCGGCAAAACCCATGGTTTTTACGGTGTGCAACTCAAAATTGAGGCGATCCTCAATTTCCGGGGTAATTTCCTTGTATCGTTTGCGCGCACCCTCGAAGGTGAGGTGGCGCAGGTAATCGTCCTGGGTCTGAAATTCCTGCGGCACCACGAAATTGGGCAGCAGGATGTCCTTTTTCAATTTCAGGTGCTCGCATTTGTCCACAATTTCCATCGTGTTGTCGAGCGCAAAAGGCACGTCTTTGAACAGCGCGCCCATTTCTGCCTGCGTTTTGAAATAAAACTGGTCGTTCCAGAACGCAAAACGGCCGCCTTTAATCACGGTTCCTTCCTCCACAAACTCGCGAATGGCCGGTGTAGCCTGTTTTTCGCCGGTGTTGACGCAAAGCAGGATATCGTGGGCGTTGTAATCTTTTTGATCTACGTAGTGGGAGTCGTTGGTGCAGATCACCTTGACGTTGTATTCCTGGGCCCAGCGCAGCAGCACCTCGTTCACACGGTCCTGCTCCGGCATGTGGTGGCGCTGAATTTCGATGTAATAATCCTCCCCGAAGAGATCGAGCCACCATTCAAACTCCTTTTTGGCTTCGTCCTCGCCCTTCCTCAAAATAGCCTGTGGCACCATAGCCCCGATGCAGCAGGTGGTGGCAATCAGTCCTTCGTGGTATTGCAGGATCAGCTCCTTGTCGATGCGCGGATATTTACCGTACAACCCTTCAATATAGCCCAGGGAACAGAGTTTTACCAGATTGCGGTAGCCTTCCGGGTTTTTGGCCAGGAAAAGCTGGTGATAGCGCTTGTCTTTATCCTCCTTGGTGAAGGTTCTGCGGTGGCGATCGTTTACCACGTAGAATTCGCAACCTACGATGGGTTTTACGCCTTCATGTTTGGCGGCCTCCGCCACAAACTGGAACACCCCGAACATATTACCGTGATCGGTAATGGCCAGGGCTTTCATGCCATCGGCGGCCGCTTTTTTGAACAAACCGGGAATGGAGGCAGCGCCGTCGAGCAGGGAAAACTGGGTATGACAGTGGAGATGTGCGAAATTGGGCATGTTGGCGAGCGTTTTCGGGTATATTTTGAGGTTGCGGAATGGTTGTTTTGGTTGGAGCAAATTTAAAACAATTCGTAGCGAATATTCAGGTTTTGGCGACTTGCTTTTTCTGGAAATTTACCAATCTTTGAATAAACCAACTAAACCTATGGAAATTCAAATCATTCAATCCAAAATTCATCTTTTGCGCGGCCAAAGAGTAATGCTTGATTATGACTTGGCTGAGTTGTACCAAGTTGAAACCAGAGCATTAAAACAAGCTGTTCGTCGTAATACAGATCGGTTTCCGCCAGATTTTTTATTCCAACTTACCGAGGAGGAACAGAATCAATTGGTATCACAAAATGTGATACCATCTAAAAAGTATTTTGGCGGAGCAACTCCTTTTGCCTTTACTGAGCATGACATTGCCCAAATTATTTCGGGGGATAATTCCTGGGAAAATCGTCGGCAAATCGGATTCCACCGCGAAGATTAACCGGGATTTACGACCTTTGCCCCATGTTAAAAATTGGCACACGCGGCAGCAAGCTTGCGCTTTGGCAAGCTGAATTCACCCAGGCAGAACTGGCCAAAATAGGGGTGGAAAGTGAACTGGTGATCATCAAAACCCAGGGTGATGTGGTACAACACCTGAGCTTCGACAAGCTCGAAGGAAAAGGCTTTTTCACCAAGGAAATAGAAGACGCTCTGCTTCGGGGAGATATTGATCTGGCCGTTCATTCCATGAAAGACCTGCCCACCAGCCAGCCGGAAGGCCTGGTCATTACCGCCGTGTCCTACCGCGACAACCCCTGCGACCTGCTGGTGGCGCGCCCGGAAGCCTGGTCGGATCAGGCCCTGCTGAAACTCATTCCCAACGCCGTGGTAGGTACCTCCGCCAACCGCCGCAAGGCACAACTCAAGGCTTTCCGGCCCGATCTTCAGTTAAAAGACATCCGTGGCAACGTACCCACCCGACTCGACAAGCTGCGCAGCGGCGATTTCGACGCCATATTTCTGGCAGCAGCCGGGGTTGGTCGCCTGGGACTGGATATGTCGGAATTTAAAGTGCTGGAGCTCCCCGCACGCGAGTTCATACCCGCGCCCGCACAGGCCGTACTCGCCTGGCAAACCAACCGTCACGACACCGCCACGCGACTCATTCTGCAGAAAATTCATCATCCGGAAATTTCCTCCTGCACCAACGTGGAACGCCGCGTCCTCCAACTCATGGATGGCGGCTGCCAACTTCCCCTGGGCGCCTACTGCGAACGCGACGCCGCCGGCAACTACCACGCCTTCGCAGCCTGCGAAATTGACGGAACCCTCCGCCGGGCCCGCATTTCCTCCAGCACCTCTTTTGGATTGGCGGATAAACTCGTGCAAGAACTAAAAAGAAGCTAAAAAACTTCGTGCCTTAGCGCCTTTGTGCCTTGGTGTTCTCATCGCGCCTTGTTTATCAAAGCTTTTCCATCAAAAAACTCGTCAGCTTCGAAAACAGGTGCCGGGTGGCATTATCCCCGTAAATACCGTGGTTGCGGTTGGGGTAGTAGTAAGTCTCAAACTGCTTATTGGCCTTTACCAGGGCGTCAATCATTTCCACCGCCTGTTGCCAGTGCACATTGTCGTCGGTCATGCCGTGGCAAATCAGATAGTTGTCTCCACGCAGCATTTTGGCGAAGTTCACCGGCGAATTTTCTTCGTATCCTGCCGAGTTATCGGCTGTGGTGTGCATGTAGCGCTCGGTGTAGGCCGTATCGTACCAT
Source organism: Saprospiraceae bacterium (assembly GCA_020850025.1). Lineage (GTDB taxonomy): Bacteria > Bacteroidota > Bacteroidia > Chitinophagales > Saprospiraceae > M3007. The sequence continues at coordinate 544 of JADZFI010000100.1, read as the reverse complement.
TTCCAGTTGGTCACCGGGGCCACGGCTATAGCCATTTTAAACACATCTGCCCCTTTGAGGATGCAGGAGGTGCTCAGGTAGCCGCCAAAACTCCAGCCCCAGATGCCAAGTCGGTTGGGGTCGGCCCAGGGCTGCGACCCCAGATAGCGGGCAGCAGCAATCTGGTCTTCGGTTTCGTATTTCCCCAGTTGCAACTGCGTGCATTTTTTGAAATCCCGCCCGCGGGCGCCGGTGCCACGGTTGTCCACACTGGCCACCACATAGCCCTTTTGCACCAGCATCTGATGCCAACTGCCCATGTAGCCGTCGTACTGATTCTGAACAGTTTGAGAGCCCGGTCCTCCGTAAATATCCAGCAAAACAGGGTATTTTTTCAACGAATCCATCACGGCAGGCCGCATGATCCAGCCGTTCAGGAGGGTGCCGTCGGCCAGGGGGAACTGGAAGAACTCTTTTTGTACAAATCCATATTCCTGACGGAGCTTGCGCCCGCGTTCGTGTTTGGTCAATACACGAAGGGTATCGTCGTTCCGGTCGCAAATGG
>JADZFI010000099.1 GCA_020850025.1 Saprospiraceae bacterium | reverse complement strand
TTGTTGCTCCTTATTTTAAGTGCTTCATTTTCAATATTTTGCAGGTCGAATATTCGAATGTCATTTTCATCAGATAGCGCTACTCTCTGGCTGCCTGGATCTATGGCGACGGCATTAACAGAATACTGGTGCAGTCGCATGGTCCGGATTTTTTGTTCTGTGCCGGAAAACGACCAGAGTTTAACCCCTGAGGTGCCTGTTTCCGCATCCAGCACCAGCAAAAGTTCATCTTTGTTGGGAACCGCATATAGCTGACTGATACTTCCGCCTTCAAATCTTCTGCTGGCCAGGAGGGCGCCTGTTAGTAACGATCTCACTTCCACCTTGTCCCATGCTGCGAATGCTACCCATTTCTCTCCTTTGCTGTCCATCGTGTAAGGGAAGGGGAATACATCAGGATTGTAGGCTGGAAATCGGAGTCGTTTGCCGGAACTTATTTGGCTAACCTCTGCCGAGTCGGTGCTTACCTGAGTCATAATCCAGTCGTTGGAAACACCCCTGAGTGGCGTGCCAAGCCCTTGAAGGGAATAAATAGGGGTCAGATCCTTCGTAGCTAACACTGTTATGGTGTTTTCAGAGGTTGCGAACAGTTTGCTGCCATCGGCACTGAACAGCGGATTATCGTCCGGAACAAACGGCAGAGAGCTTTCGTATTTGGTAGCGGCTTCTCGTAGTGCCCAAATGGTGATGATTCCGGCATTATCAGAGGCTATCCAGGCGCCATCAGGGGAAAAGGCGCCGCTCATACCGTTGAAGGAGGAAAATACCGGTAAATTCTGGTGGGTCAGGGTGTCGCCGGAAAAAACATCGATCAGCCAGAATCCCTGATGTAGATAGTCAAGGGTGTCTTTACAGGCAATTTGATGGGTTTGGGGACAAATTGCGAGTGGAATCAGGTTATTATAGTAGTGTCCGGGAAATACGAGAGTTGAGTCTTGTTGATCAGAGGGCGCAAGCATAGGTATGATCCATGTTTGATTGAAATAGCCCAATACGGCAAATTCCTCCCCGGGGAATAATTTGAGTTTAAGGTGTTTTTGTTCGAATGAAGCCGGAAGGCTCACGTTTTCATACCAGATGTATTCTTTTTTCCAGGGTTTTCCCGGCTCCGATTTGCTTAGCACTTCAATTCGGTTGGAATAACCGAGCCAGATTTTACCGGCATAATACTCCATGGTCAATAACCCGGGTGAAATACCGCTTACAATTTCTCTTGGTTCGGCTGGTGGTCCAACCACATTTCCTGATTTGGCTCCTTTCCTGGAAGCTTGCTGGTTGAATACCTGGTTTATATTAAGCAGGTATATTTTCAGTTCCCGATTGTTTTCAAACAGGAACTCATCGCCACGGGGGCTAAAGCACCAATTGATGATACTATCCCCATAGATTCGGTGTTGCCGGGCGCCACGGCGCAGTTCCAGATAGGGCTTAGCCACGAGCAGCACGTCTTCAAGCGGGGAAACATCGAAGGTGAAAAAGGGGGCATCCTCACCGGTACTAAAGGATTGCAATACCTGAAATTGTGGGGTAGAACGGACATTCACCTCTCCGGTTTCAGGTGCGAATGTCCAGAGCCGAATATTCTCGTTTTTATCTTTACTGAACTTCAATTGTACCTGGTTGCCGTAATTCTCTGCAATTTCATAGGTAAATACCGGATGGTGCAACTGATCGTTCCGGTAGGGCAGGGTAGTTTCCGAAGGTTGATAATACCAGGTATCAAAAATAGCCTGAACACAATCCGGATTGTCGTCTGGAGCTACGTACTGGTTGGCAAAATCAGCCAGACGGAAGGCCAAGGAGCGATCAGAACTTTCCAGTAATTCCTGGGCATCGTCGGCCAAATTTGCGGCAATGGCATGTCGTGCCTGTCGCTCGGCCTCCTGTTGTTTGGCGAATAGTTCGTTCTCGGCAGCATTTCGGCACTGAACGATTTTCTCGCTCATCAACTGTCGGCCGGTCTGATCTGCATCGCTGCAGTTTTTAGCTGCCCGATACAAGGCAGCGGCATCTTCCCAGAATTTCAGTCGGTAAGCTCGGTCGGCCTCTTCGGTCATTCGCTGGAAACAGTCCTCCAGTGTGTCGTTCAGGATGTTTTGGCTTGCTTTATAGTTCCGGCGTACGGAGGGCGGTTCGCTGGAGAATTTTCTCCTGGTATTTGCGGCCGAGGCCACTGATTTTTCCTCCGACTGAATTTTTGTATCAGTACGAATTCCAAGCGCTTCTTCAGCCCGCATGATCCGGCTGTCCACCTCTGCCAGTCGTCTGCTGTTCGATTGCACTTCCTCGCAGTTTCTAGCAGCTTTAAAGTAGCGAAGTGCTTCTTTAGTGTCGCCGCGTCGCATGGCGGCATTACCGCGATCCAGGTTATTGGTGTAGCAATCCGTTGGAAGCTGTACTTGCTGAACGGGCGGTTCGTTCTGACTATATACCTGGGCGGAGGTTTTTACCGCCATCAAAAAAGCACAAAAGAGTAGAAGGCTGCGCATGGCTGCAAATCGGATTTTGAGCAAAGTTAGCATAAATACCAACACGGCTGCTGCCGGTTGCCGGGTGTAGGTTTCTGTTACAGGAAATCTACATCTATGGCATAGGGATAGCTCATCAGGTACTCCAGCGCCTTTTCAATGGGGTAATGTTCGAAAACCACGGCGTGCAGCATGGTGGTAATGGGTACGTGAAGTTTGTAATGCCGGGCTAGTTGGCGGGCGATA
>JADZFI010000098.1 GCA_020850025.1 Saprospiraceae bacterium | reverse complement strand
TTTCCGTGACAAACTGCACCTGATCCACCGTCTGGAAACGGTTAATGACTTTCAGAATCTGTTCATCCACATCCTGTACGCCAACGCTTATCCGGCGGAAGCCTAGTTCGTAGAGGGTTTCCAGATGCTCGCGTGTGGTACTGGCAGGGTGTGCCTCAAAACTGAACTCATGATCTGGCGCTACCTCTACAGTTGCCAGCAGCGCGGTAATCAGCTGCCTCAAATTTTCCGGATGGAAAAAAGTGGGGGTGCCTCCGCCTAAATGCAATTCCGTCAATACCGGTTTGCCTGGAAAATGTTCCAAATACATGGTCCATTCAGCCAGTACTGATTGTATATACGGCGATTCAACGGCATGATTGCGGGTAATATGCTTGTTGCATCCGCAATAGGTGCACAACTTCTCGCAAAAAGGCAGGTGAACGTACAGACTCAACCGCCTGTCTTTTTCAAAAACCTGCACCACGTGATCCATCCAAACCTGTTCCGCCATCTGATCTTCCTCCCAATAAGGAACCGTCGGATAGCTGGTGTATCTGGGCGCCGGTATATCGTATTTTTCAAGCAATGACATGTGTTCGAGTGTTTGAGTGTTCGAGTGTTCGGGTTGGCGCTGAGCCTGGGATTCGAGCCTTAGAGTCTTCGCGCCTTTGTGTCTTAGTGCCTTCGTGTCAGCCTTCGTGCCTTCACCCTACAGGGCTTCAAAGCGAGCCGTGAAGTGCCTGAGGAACGGCGGCTCGTACACAATCTTATACCCCGTCTTCTTATCCCGGTTTTTGGCCAGCTCGCCAAATGCCTCGGCTACATAATCCAGATGACTTTGGGTGTATACCCTTCGGGGGATGGCCAGGCGAACCAAATCCATGGTGGCCGGAATCAGTTTGCCGGCCTCATCGTACTTGCCAAACATCACCGACCCTATCTCGCAGCAGCGGATACCGCCAAGTTTGTACAACTCACAGGCCATTACCTGGCCGGGGTATTGATCTAAAGGAATGTCTTTGTAAAATGCCCGGGCATCCACATACACCGCGTGGCCACCTGCCGGACGCATGATCGGAATACCAAGTGCATGCAGTTTGTCGGCCAGGTAAGCGGTGCTTTTGATGCGGTAATTCAGGTAATCAGGCTCAAAAACCTCTTCGAGCCCAATAGCAATGGCTTCCATGTCACGACCCGAAAGTCCGCCGTAGGTAGAAAAGCCTTCGGTTACGATCAATACCGTGCGGCATTGCACCGCCAGGTCCAGATCGCGCAGGGCCAGGAAACCGCCCATATTCACCAGCGCGTCTTTTTTAGCGCTCATGATACAACCGTCGGCCAGGGCGAACATTTCCTGGGCAATTTGCCGGTAGGTTTTGTCCTCAAATCCTGATTCCCGGTGTTTGATGTACCAGGCATTTTCAGCCACACGGCAGGCATCCAGAATGAATCGGATCTGATGTTTTTTACAAATGGCAGCTACCGCCCTGGCATTTCCCATGCTCACCGGCTGTCCGCCACCGCTGTTGTTCGTTACCGTCAAAATAACACCCGCAACCGCCGCCGCCCCAACCTGTTGAATGGCAGCCTCCAGTTTGTTCAAGTCGAGATTGCCTTTAAACGGGTGCTCCAGGGATGGATCTGCATTTTCCGGAATAGGACAGTCAATGGCAGTGGCCCCGGAAAACTCAATATTGGCGCGCGTGGTATCAAAGTGGGTATTGCTGATAAACACCTTCCCCGGCCCGCCAATGCGTGTGTACAGCAGGTGTTCCGCTGCGCGCCCCTGGTGGGTAGGCAGCACATACGGGCAGCCTGTAAGGTCCTGTACCGCTTTCTCCATCCGCTGCCAGCTGGAGGCGCCGGCATAGCTTTCATCGCCACGCATGATACCCGCCCACTGCTCGCTGCTCATAGCAGAGGTGCCGCTGTCGGTAAGCAGGTCGATGATCACTTCGCTGGAATGAAGCAGGAAGGGGTTGTAGTGCGCATTTTGCAGATATTGCTCTCGCTCTTCCGGTGTTGTCAACCGGATCCGCTCCACAGTTTTGATTCGGAACGGTTCAATAATAGTTTTGAATTGCATAGTGATTTTTCTCTGTCATCAACCTGAATTCGGGATGAAAGAGCGGCTCAAAGGTTGGGAGTTTGGCCAACCTGGCAGATGACCTTTATTACCCTGCCGGGAAACCTTGATCAGCGCAGCTGCCTTATCACTGAACTACAACTTGTGTACCTGTATAATATTAACCGGGCAATGCTTTGCAGCCCTCAGATTATCCTCCAATTCGTGATCGTCTACCACCACCCGATAGAATCCACGTTTGGCAATGCCATTAATGAGGGTGCACTTCCCATCGCGCCTGGATACCCGCCAGCGATAATCGGCGGCTTCCACACAGGCGTTGCATCCGATACATTTCTCCCGTTGCTGAATGATCTGGATCATGGGTATCAGGCCGGCAATATTTTATAGAGTTTGTCGGAAGGGCGAATTTTTTCCTGCAAGGGCAGGGTGAAAACATCCCCTCTCGTCACTTTTTGCGCCGGCTGGTCTTCTACCCTCAGTTCAGTGACGGTTGCTTCCACATATCCGGTGGTAGGACCGGTGATCATGATTTGATCCCCCAATGATAAATGGCTGGTTTCCAGCCGGAACTCGCCAACGGCGGCTTTTTCAAAATACTTAACACCACGCCCGATGTACATTTTCACCGTGGTGGCTTTGGAGCCATACGCGTCGCTCCATTCTCCCATCTTTTTACCCAGATAATAGCCGTCCCAAAATCCACGGTTGTACACCGTTGCCAGACGAGCCTTCCAGTCGGCCACCAGTTCCGGGGTGATCTTTCCTGTCGCCCAGGCATCAATGGCTTCACGGTAACATTTGGTTACGGTATAAACATAGTCGGCCGAGCGGCCTCGACCTTCAATTTTAAGTACGGATACCCCTGCATCCAGGATCTTATCCAGAAAGTCGATGGTGCACAGGTCTTTAGCCGACATAATGTATTCATTGTCGACCTCAAACTCCACGCCTTCGTCTTTGTCGGTTACGATGTAGCTTTTCCGGCAGTTCTGAATGCAGGCGCCCCGGTTGGCGGAGGCAAAATTGGAATGCAGACTCAGGTAACATTTGCCGGAAATGGCCATACAAAGGGCGCCATGGGCAAAAATCTCAATACGTACCGGTTGACCCGACGGACCCACTATTTTGCGTCTTTTGATCTCCCGGGTTATTTCGGCCACTTGTTTCAGACTTAACTCCCGGGCCAGAACGATGGTATCTGCATAGGTGGCATAGAACTCCACCGTATCAATATTGGAGACATTGACCTGGGTGGAAATATGGACTTTCACCCCCTGAGAGTGTGCGTAATGGATGGCGGCATGATCCGAAGCAATAATGGCGGTAATGCCACTCTCTTTGGCGGTCTGAATGATCCGTTTCATCAAACTGATGTCGTGGTCATACAACACGGTATTCAGCGCCAGATAGGTATTGATCTTATGCTCCCGGCCAATGTCGGCCACTTTTCGCAGGTCGTCCAGCGTAAAATTATTGCTGGAGCGTGCCCGCATGTTCAACTGTTCTACACCGAAGTACACAGCATTGCATCCTGCCTTGATGGCAGCCATTAAGGCTTCGAATGACCCTGCCGGCGACAGCAGTTCCACATGTGAGGTATCCATCTTCATTTTTATGCGGTCAACTGAAGCGCGATCCGGACAAGATCGCGGAAAGAATCCTGGCGTTCCGTGGCGGAGAGTTGCTCACCGGTCACCAGGGAATCAGAAATAACATTCATGGCCAATGCTTTGGCCCCGCCTAATCTGGCGTTTTGATAAAGGGCATACGCCTCCATTTCAATACAAAGCGCGCCGGTATTTTGCCATTTTTTCCAATGATCGGGGTCTATGTGGTAAAAGACATCCGAGCTGACCACGGTGCCGCTGTGGTAGGGAATGCCCAACGATTCTGCCACCTCCGCCGCCCGGCGAATCATGTCGAAATCAGGCGTAGCGGCAATATGACCCTTCAGCCCAAACTGTGCCGGAAAATTAGAATCGGTGGAAGCTGCCTGGGCCAGGATCACATCCCGAACCCTCAGACCACTCTGCAAAGCGCCTGCAGTGCCAATTCGGATGAGTTTTTTCACCCCATAAAACCGAATCAGCTCGCTGGAGTAAATGC
>JADZFI010000097.1 GCA_020850025.1 Saprospiraceae bacterium | reverse complement strand
GTAAGGCGAAAGGCACGGCGAATTAGCAGAATTTGCAGGGCCAATATAGGATGTTTTTCAATCTGCCAAAAGCTCAGATTATATTCCTTGAGAAAAAGCCTATTAACAAAAGAGAATTCTGACAATCACCCTTAAGCCTTTACTTCAGCGGATTGTTCAGGTTGCTTGCCGAATGCAAAGGGGAGCATCACCAGTGTGTACATCATCAGGCACAGGAATTCTGCCCCGAGGATGTACCAGGGCCATGGTCCAAACAAATCCAGCAAGGTGGGTACGTTGGGTTTTTTGCTGAGGTAGAGGAAATTGGTACCCAACAGATAATTTATGCCAAAAACCAGTGCACAGTAGATGTTTGTCCACAAAAAGGCCCTGCCGAAACTTTGCCAGGTAGGCTTGAATCCGTACACGAAAATGGCATAAAGAATACTTTGCAGCAAACCAAGGTGCACTACAAAGAACCTGAAATTCAAGGCGTGAGGAAAACCGTGATCCAGTGCAGGAGTGAGCAACGATTGGATACAACCGCCCATGACCATGTAGTAGGTTATTTCAAACAAAAAGAACGAACGCCGCCAAAGCATGAATGGCAGCAGCAAATTCATGAAATAACTTATATGGAAGGGAAGAATAAGATTCAGATCAACCGGCTGTTCAAACAATGCCAGATAAAGCGTTATAAAAAACCAAAAGCCAACCGGTATCAAACTTTGAAGAACCCCTATGCGGCGCTGCCCTGCTTCATCAGGCTGCTTTTTCCCCAATTTAATCCAGAAAATAGTACTCGCCACGCCCACCAGCAACCAGAGCAAATGCTCCAGGCTGTACCGGTGAAATTCAGGAATGATTAGATAAAGCGAGTTCACAGGGAATAGATCGGTTTTTTATTTTAATCGTTCAAATATAGCAATCAATGGATTGTTTCTGAAAAGCAAAGGCGTCATTTTTTGACGAACGGCGTGTTTTTGACCCAGAACCGCCAGGGCCAGGTGGCACATTCGCCGGAATAATCCACGCCGATTCTAGGACCAGAGACTATTTCCCGGGGAGTAACCAATGTTTCTTCTTCAATCCAGACCAGGCTGTCGGGTAGTATAAGACTGACTCCGGTTTGACTTGAGTGCAAACCCATTGCCTGACTGAGTGCGCCAGGGCCGGTGGTCAGTCTTGGATCGGGTGTTTGCCTCAGAGGATTGAACGGAATTTTTCGTCGCTGGTGCATGGCCTCCAGTCCTTCCAGCGGCTCAACAGCCCGAATTAAAACAGCGTGGGCTGTATCAGCCGGAGCTGTCACTACATTAAACAAGTGATGAATGCCATAACAAAGATAAATGTAGGCCCGCCCGCCTTCCTGGAACATCACTTCCGTACGAGCCGTACGCCGATTGCCGTAGGCATGACAGGCACGGTCGTCGGGGGCGCGATAGGCTTCTGTCTCTGTAATGCGGCCCGCCGTTCGAACGCCGTTTATTTCTGTCACCAACACCTTGCCCAGCAACTCCTGCGCAATCAGCACAACATCTGTTCGAAGGTAAAAATCCGACCCTACACGCTTTGCCGGATGATGGACATTGGACATTTTAATGGTGCAAAATTTTCCAGAACAATTCCTTCATGAGTTCCTCCTCCTCTACCCCATCATTGTTGACGCCTTTGGAGCGAAGGTCGTACTCTTTCAGGTGCCCGATCACGCTGGCACATTGGGCGGCGTTGTAGTGATTGGCCGCTACCTTGTATTCTTTCAGAAACCAGTCAGAGCGCAGTTCCAGCGCTTTGAGCACTTCGGCATCGGGTTGCCCTTTGAGGGCGTGGAGCATGTATACTTTGGAAAAATAGACGTACAGGCTGGAGATGGTTACGATGAGCGGGTTTTTCCGAATATTGGCGGCAAAATGCTGTTGAATCCGGGCTACTTTGGTATGATCGCGGGTGGCCAGGGCTTTTTGCAGCTCAAAAACGTTATAATCCTTACTGATGCCGATATTATCCTGAACATGGGCAACCGTGATGGTGCTTCCTGCCGGCAGGTTCAGGGTGAGCTTGTCCAGCTCGTTGTTGATACGGGAAAGATCGGTGCCCAGATATTCTGCCATCAGGGCCGCAGCAGCGGGTTCGATGGCTTGTTTGCGCGATTTGCACACAGAAGCAATCCAGTCGGGCACCTGATTATCGTACAGTTTTTTGCTTTCAAAAAGGACAATCTGCTTACCGCCCAGCGCCTTGCCGAACTTGGTACGGGTATCCACTTTTTTGTGTTTGTGGCATACGACGAACACGGTGCTGCTCATTGGATTTTCCACATAGCCGGTCAACTCGCCCAGGCTTTTCATTTCCTGGGCTTCGCGGAGAATGACCACCTGACGCTCGCTCATCATGGGGTACCGACGCAGGTAATCCAGCAAAGTGAGGTGGTCAATTTCCTTGCCGTACAGGATGGTTTGGTTGAATCCGCGTTCTGCCTCCGGCAGGGCGTTAGCTTCCACTGCATCGGCAATCTGGTCAATATAAAACGGTTCTTCTCCGTGCAGGAAATACACCGGTGCAAACTTGCCGGCCTTGATATCGCGCAGAATTTCGTCGGCTGTCATTTCTTGATATTTTCCCGGGTCAGACCTTTTAAAATTTGCAACAGAGCGTTGCCGATGCGAACAAATTCCTGTTCTGCCGTTTGAAAATCAATCAATCCTTTGTGCAGGAAATCGGAGGTACGGTTGTATTTTGAAGACAGGCTTACCAGATCATCATGTTCGTTGCAGTGTTGATGAACGCCGTTTTTCAGGTATTCGATCGCTTCACTCAAATCTTTGGCAATCAATCGTTTGGTTTCTGCTTTGATGGCTACCAGAGATTTATCCTCCGATACCACCAGTTCGGACACGGCAGATTCCAGCAGCATTTTGACCGCTTCTTCCTTGGAGGAGAAAAATTTATCGGAAAGCTCTTCCGCCAGGCGCACGCGGAGTTCAATGATGATTTCCTTGGAGTCGGCCATTGCTTAGGAGAAAAGGCTCTGTACCCAGTCAGACACTTTTTTATCCACCG